>NZ_WEZF01000020.1 GCF_009177065.1 Tautonia marina | reverse complement strand
TGAGTGGAACCTCTCAATCCGTACCAAAGAGGCCCGCTGATCGCCCCCAACTCACACGGGATCTGCCCGCACCTGGTCGGGCAGGAGACGGCCGAGCCCTTGCCTGGGATCGACACGCCCCCCCTCATTCATCCGGGCTGGAGAACTCGCTCAAGGGCAGGTTGACCGGCCCCTGACTGCGGGAGCTGCGGGCGACGGCCTCGGTGAACTGCATGTAGCGGGCGCCGGTGAGGAAGTCGGTGCGGGTGACGGGGCGTTCGCCTCGGATCGCGGCGATGAAGTCGGCTTCGACCTGCCAGGCGCCGCGCTCGGCTTCGGGGATGGCCACGGGGCGAAGCGGTTGGTTCAAACGCCCGACCTGGATCGTGTCCGTCTCCAGGTCATAGAGGATCGTTCCGCGAGAGCCGTACAGCTCGATCGACGTCCCCAGGTTGTGCCGCACCACGCCGCTGAGGCGATAAACCCCGATCGACTCGTCCTCGTGCGTCGTGAAGACCTGGACCGAGTCGGGAGAGCCGACGCGGGCCTTCTTGCCCGTTTCCGGGTCGGTCCGGGCGGGAATCGTGATCGCGGCTCGGGCCAGCACTTGCACCGGCGGGGGCGTCCAGCGCAGGGCGGTCTCGTGCAAGATCCCGAGATTGAGCATGTTAAAGCCTGAGTACCTCGTGATCTGTCGCCAGTGCAAGGGCGTCGTGCGGCTGGCCCACTGATCAGAAAGCCCGTGCACGTGCACCTCGCGGAGCGACCCGAGAAGGCCACCGTCGATCAGGCGTTTCACGAACCGATCCCCCGCCAGGCCGAGCGGGCTGGGCACGATCATCGCCGCCAGGTGCCTCGCCTCGCGCGAGCGGTCGAGCATTCGCTGCGCTTCCCGGGCGTTCATCGCCATGCGGGCCTGGGTCAAGACGTGCTTGCCCGCGTCGAGCGCCGCCAGGGTGATCGGGCAATGCAAATAGGGCCAGGTGCCGATGACGACGGCATCAATCGCGTCGTCCTCGACCAGGCTTTCCCACGATTCATAAATCTTCGGGATGTCCCACTCCCGAGCCACCCGCGCCGACGACTCGCGACGCCGGTTGCACACCCCCACCACCTTCACGCCCGGGATCGCCTGGAAGCCTGGCAGGTGCCGCTTCTGGGTGATCTGCCCGGCCCCGACAATCCCGATCCGAATCTGTCCGGCGGCCATGCCCGTCACCCTTCGATCCGATCCGCCCGAGGCCGATTCTTCTCAACACCCTCCGCCCGGCGGGCCGTTCCCCCGAGAGCGACCATCATACCGTGCCGATCCCCCGGCGAAACCCGCCTGCCGGGTTCAGGTCATCGCTCTCGGAAACTCATGCGTGGGGGTTATCATGAACGGGTTTGGCTCGGGGCGAGCGTCTCCGGTGCCTCTGGTTCGCCGTCGGGTGCGACGGAGAATCCGAAGCACATCATTCATGATGGTCGCTCGTGAAAAAGCATCAAGACCGCCGGCCGAGGCTGACGGTCCCGTGTGAGGCGCTCAAGGATGGGCGCGAGCTGACCACGGCTCAATAGCCGAAGTAGCCGCCACCGTAGCCGTAGCCATAGCTATATGGGAAGCCGCTGTAGCCGATCCAACCATACGGATACGACGTGCCGTAGGTGATCTGTCGCACGCCGACCGTGCCGTACGGATACCTCCCATACACCCAGGGCGAGCCGTAGCCGTAGCTGACCCCGTAGGTCGGGTATCCGAGGCCCCAGGCCCCGTACCCATAGCCCGGATAACCGCCCCCGCCGATGTTCAACGAGAACGAGGTCGCCACCGGCAGACCGTAGCCGACACTCCGCACGCCCAGGCCGCCAATGCCGAATCCGCCCAGGCCCCAGCCTGATCGGAAGCTCCGAGACGCGTAGCGATTGACGCCGAATCCCGGCCCGAAGTTCGAGCCGTAGAACCCGCCATAGCGCGACAGGCCCACCGACGTCCCGAACCCGCCGACCCGAGTGGTGGCAAACGGAGACGCCAGGGCCGGTTGATAACGCATTCCGGTGCGAAGCCCGGTGATCGGATTGGCCCTCGGCCCGTACTGGGCCATCGCGTCGCCGGCCGAAAGCCCCACGATCACGAGGCCCACGCCAAGACTTCGCAGGATGATTCGATTGAGAGTACCCATCGTTGCCGCTCCATGAGGTGACCGGCCCGATCGTCGCGTGAAGGCGATCGCCAACGGGCCGGCAAAGGCGCTGCCATCCAGAACCATTGTAGGGTTTCTTCGAGTCCTTGAGACGCATTTCGCGTACCGAAGCCTCGGGAGCAGCAGCGCCGAGCGGCAATCCGCGAATCATTCCGGCGCTTCGGCCGGACCGCCAGAGCCAGTTCCGGCCGCTTCGACCGGGGCTTCGTCCGCACCGTCTGCCCCGTCCGCATCGGCGTTGGCAATCGGCGCCGGTTCGGGAGCTTCGCCAGAATCCTGGCGATACACCAGAATCCGGTCGTGAACGAGCAAGACGAGATCGGTCCGGTCATCGCCGTCCACGTCGCCGAGCGCCATCTCTCGGGGCTCGATCAGGTCGTCGAGGTTCCGGAACGACTTCTGCTCGAAGACCTGGAACGCGAGGCCGGAGGTTAGTTTACCATCGAGGAACGGGAGGATGTCGATGTAGTGATTAATCGTGTCGGTCACCAGCACGTCGGGAATACCGTCGGCGTTCAGGTCGCCGGTGATCAGGTCGGCCAATCGGCTGTCCTGGCGTTCGGTGGCGAAGCTGGCGATTTGCTCCAGCCGACGCCCCCCCTCGCCGGTCAAGACCACGGCGAACTTGTCGGTGCCGCCAATCAAGAGGTCGTCCTTGCCGTCGCCGTCGAAGTCTCCGGTGTGCAGGCCGAGGAAGTCGATCGTGCCCACCGGCAAGGTCGCGCCCAGGCGGTAGGTTGCTCCGTCGTCCGGGCTTTCCAGAATCAAAAGCGACTTGGACGTTCGATCGAGCATCACGATTTCCCGGTCTCCCTGCCCATCCAGGTCGATCGCCGCGGCGGCCTGAAGCTGCGCGGTCGTCCGCCCCGAGTTGAACTGCTCGCGGACCTCCCACTGGCCCCCGTCGTCCAGCGCAATGCTTCGGGCGAAGGTTCCCTGGGCCACCAGAATGGCCTCCTCGTCGTCGAGGGTCGAAACCGTCAGCGCGCTGGGGGCCACTCCGGCCAGGGGGCCGGGGCGGCTCTCACTCCGAATCGGCGCGGCGTCGGCCCCTTGACCGAGCAACAGAGCAGGGGGGGCGTAGGGGTCGAAGATCAGAATGTCGAGCGAGCCGTCCTGGTTCACATCCACCATTCGAATGTCTCGGGGAGGCCCGGTGAGCCCTTCGACCGGCACGGCGTCGGTCTTTCCCCAGGCCAGGGGGATCAGGTCTCCCGCCTCGGTCCGTTTGAGCGCCCGGAGCGTGAACTGGTCCTTACCCTCGACTTTTTCGCGGGCCACGTATACCAAATTGGGTTGGCCGTCGCCGTCGAGGTCGCCGAGGCTCAGGCCGATCGGATCGCCGCCGAAGACGGGCAGGGGGGTCGGGAAGCTCAGTCGGCCGTCGACCATGCGGCTCATGCCGATCTGCTTCTCCTGTTCCGACAGGACGAACAGCTCGTCGTGACCATCACCGTCGAGGTCCGCCATCCGAAGCGACGAGCCGCCGACCAGGCTCGGATAGGTCGAGACCGAGCCGAGCCCCGAATCCGGATCGTCCTGGAGCACGACGAAAACCTGGGCGTTTGTCGGATCACTCACAACCACGTCGGGCCGATCGTCACCGTCGAGGTCGCCCACGGCCAGGGCCCGGTTGCGGGTTGTGCCGGGGGGCAATGGGTGAACGATCAGGCGTCCTCGACGCTCTTCGTCCTCCGACGGACCGTTTCGGAGCGTATGCGCCACGGCCCGGCCGGTCTGCGATTCGATCGTCAGCACCTCCGCGCCGGGTTTGCCGTCAAGATCCCCGTACGCGACCGCCCGCGACTGCCCAATCTCGAACCGCTCCTCCGGGCCGAGCCGCCCGCCGGGCCTCGAAAACCGGACCCGAATGGGGTACTCGTCTCCGCCGGAGAGCAAGGCGAGGTCGTCGCCGCCGTCGCCGTCGAGGTCCACCAGCTTCAACACGCCCGGCCTCGGCGCCGTGTGCGGCAGCCGATCGGGCCGCCCGAGCGAGCCGTCGGGTTGCTGGAGAATCGTGATGATTTCCTGCGAGGTCATCAGCGCCAGGTCGAGCCGACCATCCTGGTTCAGGTCGCCCAGCGTCAGGGCCGAGCCGCTCTCGGCGGCTGGGCCGGTCGGCACGCGTCGCGGTCGGCCGAACCGGGCATCCCCCAGATTGGACAGGACGGTCAGATCGGACGGCTTGCCGTAGAAGGCCAGGTCGATCTTGCCGTCGCCGTCGAGGTCGCCGGCCTGGAGGCTGACCACCTCCTGGTTCACCGGAATGCTTTTGATCCGCATACGCTGGGTGCTGGTCAACCGATTCACGCCGAAGCCGAAGGCGCCGTCCTCGTCCGAGGGGCCTTCGGTGGTCAGCAGCAGGTCGATCCGGCTGCGGGCGTTGTTGGCCACGGCGATGTCGTCCTGGCCGTCGCCGTCGAGATCGGCCACCACCACGCCGCTGATCCTTGAGTCGAGCTTGTAAATTTCCAGAGGAAGAAAGCCGTAATACTCGGCCAACCGCACCGGATCCTGGCCTCGGGCCTCGGGGGATCCGATCCCCACGACGGCGGCACCCATCAGCACGATCAGACCGCTCCACGCGACACACCGACGCAAGACGTCATCCATTGAATCGCGATCCTTCCCTCTCTGGAGGGGCAAGCTCGACCGAGAGGTCCCGTCCCCGGACTCCATGACCGGCGGGCTCCTCGCCCCGTCGAGCTTACGGCTGCTCTCCGGCAATCACAAGCATCCCGAATCGCCTCGGACTGTGCCGATGAGGGAAATCCTGACGGTAATTCGCGCTGCGTCGATTCCGCGTGATGCCTCTCTCGCACCGCGAGCCGTGGAATTGTCAGCTATGCTTGAGCGAACTGCCCGGACGGCCGGTCCGTGGCTTGCGTCGGCACACCTTGATCGGGACGGGCACGGAAGGTGCAACGCCTTGCTGCCATTTGAGCCGTTTTCCTGATCGACGCCTGGTGAGTCCGCACCGACGGTTCACGCACACGATTCGCACCCAAGTTGATTGCATCCTGGAGTTTGCGTCATGTGGGCCCTGGTCCGATCGCTCTCGATGAATGTCGCGGTGGCGGCCATGCCGGGCCTCGTGCGCAAGGCGTCGATGCTCCCTCTGGGCGTTGGGGCCGTGGGCGATAGTTACACCGACGAGTATCGGTTTTACGAACCCGACCGCGCCACCGCCCTGAGCTGGGTCGAAATTCTCGCCCTGACGCGATCGCTAAATTTCGGCCCCTTTTCGCTCGACGACCTCGGTCCCCCTCGCCACCGAGGCTTTGCCTACAACTGGGCTCAGAGCGGCGCGACCTCCGACGACGCCCTGGTCGCCGGCCAGCACACCGGCCTGGCCGAGCAAATCGGCGAGGGGCTGGTTGATCTGGCCTTCGTCTTTCTCGGCGGGAACGATTTCATTGAGGCGACCGACGCCGACCGCCCCTGGCTCGACGCCACCGAGGTTGGCCGACAGGCTTCGGCCAACCTGAACACCATTGTCTCCACCTTGCTCGACGCGTCTCCCTCGGTCCGAGTCGTCCTGGCCACGGTCCCCGGCCTGCGCGGCTTGCCCGAAATCCGTCTGGGCCTGGCCAATGGAACGATCGACCCTCAGCGGCTCGATGCCCTCTCCGTCGCCTTGCGTCGCTTCAATGCCTCGCTCCGCGCCATCGTCCGCCGAGAAGCTCGCGTCGGTCTGGCGGATCTGGAGTTCGAGGCCCGCGTGGCCGAAACCATCTTGCCCCGCTTCGTCACCGTCGGGGGCCGCCGCCTCGATCGCCTGGTGACGGGGAACGGCACCGGACACCTGTTTCTGGCCGACGGTCGGCACATCGGTACGATCGGTCAGGGCTTGATCGCGCAGCGGCTCGTCCGCTCGGCCTTTGTCCACTTCGGCTTCGGTATCCCCCCGCTTTCCCACCGCGAGATCGTCTCCCTCGCCGACAGCCTCGCCCCGACGGCCGAAACCGAGCTGACCCTCGCCCACCCCGAGCAGGGCTGAACCGAATCGCCTCGATCGGGCTTCCCTCCGTCGCCGACCCTCGGGCCAAGATCCCTCGGCCGAGGGCGAACACCCCAGCAACACGACCGTCCTTCCTGTGTAAGCCGAACTCGCAGGATGGTCTCCTGTTCTCTGCGTTGGGGGGTTCGGAAGCCGACAGGAGCACAACAATCATGCCCATCAAGGTCATGTGTCCGACTTGCAGTCAGGAGGGATCGGTCCGTGATGACTTCAAGGGGGATGCCATCACCTGCCCGTCCTGCCGGATGCGATTCGACGTGAAGCAATGGACGGTTCCGGCGCTCTCGGAACGTCGCACTCGACCCGCTGCCCTGGACACTCCGGAAGCCATCCTTCGCTTCCGCATTCAGCAGGCGATCGGCGGCGCCGTGTTTGGTGCGTTCTTCGGGCTCCTCGCCTCCAGGGAGGCGACGGGGGAGGCTTCCGGAGGCTCCTCAATCCTGACGACCCTCGGCTACACGCTCGCCGGGGCGGCCTTTGTGGGAATAATCATGTTCGTCAATCCCCATCCCCGAGGAGGCAGAAGTAGTGGCGGCGACAGCGGCGGCTGGGGAGGTGACGGTGATGGTGGCGGCGGTGATGGTGGCGGCGGTGATGGTGGCGGTGGCGGCGGCGGAGAATAAGCCACGACTCGGGATCACGCGTCGGACCAGATCCAGGCCCCTCTCGGGCTCGGCTTGTCGGTTCGGGGCACAATTACCTACAATCCCTAGCCGGAAGCCAAGGCGTTGGTTGCGTCGAGGCAAGGCAAGGCGAGTCGGAACTGACGTGACACGGGGCCCGTTGCCCCGGGCGCAATCCGGGACAGCAGAGCGGCGCCGATGGCCGATCCGAAAAACATCGTCATCCTGGGCTCGACCGGATCGATCGGCCGCAGCACGCTCGACGTGCTGGAGCACGACGAGGGGCGTCGTCTCCGCGCCGCCGGCCTGGCCGCGCATTCGAGTTGGCAACGCCTGATCGAACAGGCCCAGCGCCACCGCCCGCGATGGGTCGCCCTGACCGACCCCGCCTCGGCGGCCCAGGTCGATGGCCAGCTTCGCGGGACCGACACGGAACTCTGGACCGGCCGAGATGGGCTCGTCCGCATGGTCCAGCAACCCGAGGTCGATACGGTCGTCTCGGCGATCGTAGGCGCCGCCGGGCTCGAAAGCACCTGGGCGGCCCTGGAGGCCGGCAAGGCCGTCGCCCTGGCGAACAAGGAAACCCTGGTCGTCGGCGGCTCGCTCATCACCGAGCTGGCCCGCGAGCGCAACGCCCCGCTGTTGCCGGTCGATAGCGAACACTCGGCCATTTTCCAGTGCTTGCGATCCGGCACCCCCCGAGAGGTCCGCCGCGTCATCCTCACCTCCTCCGGCGGCCCCTTCCGCGGCAAGACGCGCCGAGACCTCGAAGGCGTGACCCGCGAACAGGCCCTCAACCATCCGACCTGGAAGATGGGACCGAAGATCACGATCGACTCGGCCACCTTGATGAACAAGGCTCTTGAGGTTATCGAGGCCCGCTGGCTCTTTGATCTGACTCCTGATCAGATTGAGGTCGTCGTTCATCCCGAAAGCATCGTGCACTCGATGGTCGAGTTCGTCGACGGTAGCGTGATCGCCCAGCTTTCGCCGCCCGATATGAAGCTGCCGATCCAGTACGCCCTGAACTACCCCGACCGGGTCGAAGGCCCCAGCCCGCGCCTCGACTTGACCCGATCGTGGGACCTGCACTTTGAACCCCCCGACCGTGAGACGTTCCCCTGCCTGGAACTCGGATTCGAGGTCATGCGACGCGGCGGCACTGCCGGCGCGGCCTTGAACGCGGCGAACGAGGCGGCCGTCAGCCGCTTCCTCGACGGCACACTCGCCTTTCTCGACATTCCTCGCGCCTGTCGGGCGGCGCTGGAGCATCACGACTATGACCCACGGCCCTCGCTCCAGACGTTGGAGCGGGTCGATGCCTGGGCCCGTCAGGAGGTCGCGCGTTGGATACCTTGATCTTTGTCTGGACCGTCATCAAGGCGATCCTGGGCATCTCCTTCGTCATCTTCTGGCACGAACTGGGCCACTTCCTCCTGGCGAAGTGGAACGGCGTTTACGTCAAAACCTTCTCCATCGGGTTCCCACCCCGCCTGGTCCGGCTCTTTCGCTACAAGGAAACCGATTACGTCCTCGGCTCCGTGCCGCTTGGCGGATATGTTCATATGCTCGGGGAAGATGAGGGGCAGACCGAACCCCCTCCCGAAACCGAGAGCGAGACCGACGCCGAGGGCCAGCCCCGCTCGAACATCGAGCCCTCGCTGGCCAATCATCCCGGCGCCTTCTTCAACAAATCGGTCTGGGCCCGCATGGCGATCATCTCGGCCGGCGTGGTCATGAACGTCCTGCTCGGCATCGCCTGCTTCGCCATTGTCTACATGGTCGGCGGTCGATTGCAGGCCCCGGCGATCGTCGGCGGCGTCGGGGCCGGCGGTCCCGCCTACCGGGCCGGGTTGAAGACCGGAGACGTCGTGCAGTCGATTGACGGCGAGCGCGTCACCTTCGAGGATCTCAATCGGATCGTCATCCACAGCGGGCCGGATCAGGTCCTCCGCTTCGTTGTCGATCGTCCCGGCGAGGCCGAGCCGATTGAGCTGCCAATCCGCCCCGAGCGCGACGCCCTGGAAGAAGTCCCCAAGATCCGGGTCGCCTTACCCCGGTCGCTGGAGCTGTTCCAGCAAGATCCCTTCCTCGCCCCTCCGGGCATGGTCGGGGAGCCCGAAGGCCAGTTCGCCCCTGGCGATCGGATCGTGCAGGCCGGCCCCGTCGATGGCGAGTTGCAAGACCTTCGTACCCCTTACGAGCTGGAGCGTCTCCTCGATCAATACCGCGATCAACCCGTCCGGATCGTCGTCGAGCGCGGTTCCGGTTCGTCCGCGGAAGCCGACACCGACACCGACGCCGAGCCCGCCGACGCATCCACCTCGGGTCGGGAGACGATCATCCTCCCGCCGGTTCGCTTCGTGGATTTCGGCATGCGGCTCCAGACCGGCCCCATCACCGCCCTTCGGGCCAGCTCCCCGGCCGAGCAGGCGGGCCTGGAGCCAGGCGACGTGATCGTCGCCTTCAACGGCGACCGCGACTTCGATCCCATGCGATTGCCTTCGATGGCCGCTGATCGCGTCGGTGAATCGATCGAGCTGACCGTCCTCCGCGACGAGGAGGAACTCAATCTCACCGTCGAGCCGGTTGAGGGTGAGTCCTGGTCGTCGGCCATCTCGCCCGACTCCCCCTTGAACATCGACACCCTCGGCCTGGTCTTCCGCGTCGAGCCGACGATTGTCGCCGTCGCCGACGATTCCCCGGCCGCTCGGGCCGGCTTGAAGCCCGGCGACGAACTCACCGGCCTTCGCTTCACCTGGAAGGCGCAGGATGAGGAAACCGAGGCCCGCGTCGAGGAACTGACGTTCGGACCCGGCAACTCCTGGGTCTACGCCTTCGACTGGGCCCAGCGCTACCCGGCCCAGTCGATCGAGCTGACCGTCGCCGGCCGTGACCAGCCGGTGGCGGTCACTCCCGAGCCGGTCGACGACTGGTTCTTCCCCGCTCGCGGCCTGCAATTGCAGATCGACGTGGCCCCCATCCCTCCGCTGAGCGTCTCCGAGGCCTTCCAGCGCGCCGGAACCGAAACGCTCGGCGTCATCACCTCGTTTTACACCCTCTTGCAGCGTCTGGCCGAAGGGCAGGTCGGCACCAAGGGACTCTCCGGGCCGATCCGAATCGCCAAGGCGATGTACGATTTCGCCGGGGTGAACTTCATCGAGTTCCTTTACTTCATCGGCTTCATCAGCATCAACCTCGCTGTGGTCAACTTCCTTCCCATCCCCCCGCTCGACGGCGGCCGGATGGTCTTCCTCATCGGCGAGGCCGTCCGAGGCCGCCCCTTGCCCGACTCCTGGCAGGCCCTGCCGACCTACCTCGGCATCTTCTTCCTCCTCGCCCTGATGGTCTTCGTCCTGATCCAGGATACCCTGTTGACCTTCTTCTAAATCGGTTCTTGCGTCCGTTTCGCGTGTCAGTCGAGGGGGGCCGGCTCCGTGTCTTTGCGGTGCCTGCACCCCTCTCTCAGCGGAACCGCTACCAGACGCCCGGGATCAGCTTGTAGCGTACCCGCCTGGTATAGGCATCATACCCGGGCAACTCGGCTTGCAGGGCCTGGTCTTCCCACTGCGTCCGCAGGACGAGCAGCAACGACGCCACACCGGCAGGGATCAGTGCCCAGAGCGAGCCTAATGCGAGGGCCATCCCCGCCGTAAAGAGGCAGCCGCCCACGTATCCGGGGTGACGCACCAGCGCGTAGGGGCCGCTGTCGATGACGACGTGCCCCCGATCACGTTGAATGCGGACATGGACCTCGAAAAACATGTTCACGGCTTCTGCCCAGGTTGTCAGGGCCATCCCCGACAGAAAGAGGAGGTAGCCGATCCCGCAGACCCACCACGGGACCGGGGACCAATGGAACCGGGCGTCGTCGAGCGCCGCCACGGGGAGGATGGCTCCGATGGCCGGGAAGAGGAAGTACCCGACGAGGATCCTGTCCCATCGCTTCGCCCCCTCCTGTGGTCGGCTCCGGGCGATGAGTACCTCAGGGTTGACCCGCCAGAGGGTCAGGAAGACAGCGACCCACGATGTCAGGACGACCAGGACGAACAGCCACCCCTTCCGCCACGCCCAGGTTCCTGCGGGCAGGAACATCAGCAGGCCGAAGAGGACGGGCACGGCCATCAGGCCCACGACCAGTCGGCGGGTGTTGAACCCCTGAGGTCGCCTGTCCTGGTCGTCGGCGAGAGTCACGGTTCACCTGGCCTGGTGTCTCGATACCCCGGGATGTGGGCGAAGCCGACCGCGAGAACCCGGATGCCTCGGCCCTTGCTCGGGCCGAGCGTCAGGGGAAGCTCGGGAAGGCCCGCCGAAGCCGCTCGATCACTTCCGCGCTCGGTGTCCGGGACGTGTTGGCCGGGGGGGCCGGCGGATCGGGAATCCGATCGAGGTCGGGACCAAGCTCGGCGGCCGGGCTGTCGGAGGCGAGGCGAACATCGTCGGGCTCGAGCGCTTGAGGGTCACGCTCCGGCCCCAGTCGAGAGAGGAAACCAATGTCGCCATGACGGGCATCGGCCTCCGTCCGACCCAGCGAAAGGGTCCACTCGTCGCGATCGAGCACCACCGGCAGCGTTCCGGGCTGCGCGGTCTGGTCGCGTCGATACTCGTCGATCCGGTGATAGGCGACCTCCCGGCTTTCCACAATCCGGATGCGGTCGCTCAGATCCTCAAGCCCCCCCTGGCCCTCGACCCGGAACAGGGCTCCGCCGTCGGGGCCGGTTGCGAGAATCGATTGCCGGGCCGTGATCTCCACCCGAGGCAGCACCGGCTGATCGGCCGAGCTGGAGAGCCGGACAACCCCCCCTCGGGCGACCACCGTCGCCCGCCGCAGCGACACGGCCAGCCGCGTCTCGTCTTCCTCGTCGATTCCCAGGCCCGGCGATCGCCCGTGGCCGACCACCAGGCTGCCGCCGCTTGAGGCCACGACGTTCGAAAGCTGAAGCTCGTCAAGCTGTGCATACGGAGCCACATCAATCAGATTCCCCGCGCTTCGGATCAAACTATCGACAATCCGAAGATTGGCGGGAAAGGCCAGATCCTCGACTGGCAAGGGCAGGGTGCTTGGCATTCGGACGAAGCCGGGGTCCATCGGCCCATCGGCCGGTTCGTCGGCGAGCAGACGCACCACGGCCGCGCTGTCCGGGCCGTCGATCGTGACTGAGCAATCCACCAGTTCGAGCGTGGCGTCGGGCTCCACCCCGAAGGCCGCCCGAGGGCTCAGGTTCGACCCCGTCACCGATTCACGATCAACCACCAGGTCGATGCCCCGAAGCTGCAACTCCCCTTGAGGAACCACCCGCATCAGAAACGACCAGCCCTCCGGGCCCGCTGCTCCCGGGTCCGCCGATCGGAGCCGAAGCACCGGCCGTTCAGGCCCCGGCTCGGCCACGATCTCCACAATCCCCGAGCCCGATCGAGTTCCCCCCGGCAGGTCGATTTGCGCATCGGAGGCAAGCCGCAGCACCCCCCCCTTGGGACCAAGGCGACCCAGACCGTCGAGGAATTGCGACGCCGTCCGGATGATCGGTTCGTCTGACGGGTTCTCGGTCTTCCCCACGTCCCGGATCGCATCCTCCTGCTCGTCCTGGTCGGTTCGAGGCAACGGTGGATCGGGAACGTCGGCCACCCGTGCTGCCTCGGCGCGCTCCTCGGCGTCCGAGGTGGGGCGTTCTGGAGGTCCGAACAGGGGCAGACTCAGCGGCGGCGCTTCCCCTTCAACCGGCTCCATCGGCCGCGGTCGCCGGCGGGGCGATTCCGCAACCCGGGGCGGCTCGTCGGGATCGTCGGGCATCAGGACCATCGGACCAGGGGTCATCGGGTCGGTGTCAAATCCCGTGATCCGGGCCGGGTTGGGGGGATTGGTTGAGGCCGTGACCGGAGCACTTGCCGGCAAGACCGGCTCGATTGCGCCGGAGAGACTCCGACGCGCCCCCACCAGCGTCGATCCCAGGCCCGGCCGATCCCGGTCGGAGGGGAAGACCCCTGCCACTGTCGGGCGAAACGCCTGCGAGGCCGGCATGCCTTGCATCAAGGAGGCCACCGGGTCCGATTCGGCCCACACATGCTCGGTCGTGAACCGCGATCGTGCCTCGGCGGTCGAGGCCCCTCGGGCCCAGGTGTCGAACTCGAAAACGCGAGGTCGGCTCTTGGGGTCGCTCATCGGCCAGAGAAAAATCCCGATCCGGGCGTACAGATTCCCGAACCCCATCCAGTTCAGGCGGTCGGGGTCGTCGATCGCCACCAGGGTCGGCGGCCCGGCCGCAAAGCGGTCGAGCTCCTGAGTCGGGGCAAAAAGGCAGTCCGACACCTCGACCCGAGCCGTCGTCGCGGCAAATCGGAGAATCGGATCGGCACCGGCCAGCATGCTTACGTGATCGAGCATCAGGCGGGCCGGCACGGGCTGGCTGATCTGCGTCACCGGCTCGACCTCGGTCCCGAAATCGAACGAGAAGGCATTCGGGCTGGCCGGAGCGTTGTTGAACCAGATGGCCGGTCCCCGGGCGGCGACCAGGCAGTCGCGCAGGCCGAGCGTCATCAGACCCTTCGACGAGATCCCCACCGTTCCGCCGGCGATCGTGCAGGTTTCGAGCACCACGGGCATCGCCGCCGGCACCGGAGCGCCGCTGTTCAGCGCCGCAGGACTCGGCCCGATCAATTCCAGGGCTGCCGGCTGACCCGAGCCTCGGAAAAAACACCGGCTCAGGGTCAAGGCGGTCCCCTCGGCCTGGATGGCCGCGCCGGTCGAGACGCTCCCCGACCCGAGCTGGAACGTCAGGCCCTCGATCGTCACTCGACCGCCCACAAAATGCAGCAAGGGCCGCGAGCCGGACGAAAACCCATCGCTCGCCGCCAGCTCGACGACCGGCCGGGCGCCGTCGGCGGCCCGAATCGTCACCTCGGCCCGAATCGGGGGCTCCTGCTCACCCGCCGGAGCCAGCCGGTACGGGCCGTCGTCGGCCAGCACGATCGTCGATCCGGGGGGCTCAGACCGAAGCACCATCCGCAGGTCTTCATCCGATCGAACCCGCCGCTCCCGCGTTTCGGCCACCTGACGCGCCGGGCCGGTCGCCTCGTCCATGCGGCTCGGTGCCACGGGTGAGCGATCCGGGGCCGAGGGCTCCGAGGGCGTTCCCCCCTCCGGACGGGTCGGCGTTGGGGTCGATCGCCGGGCAGGCTCGGTCGCTAACGGCTCCGAGGGCGTCAGAGACGACGACGCGACCGAGTTCATCAGCTCATCCGGCGTCATCGGAAGGCTCGGGCTCGATGGGGGCTCTCGCCCGACCCAGATTAAGACCCCCACCACCAGCAGCAAGACCCCCGTCGGCAATCCCCAGATCAGGTGCCGTTCCCATCCCGGAGCCCGCGGCGCGGCGCTCATCCAAACCAGGCCCTCGGGGCTGATCGACCGCAAGCCCAGAGCCCCGGCCAGCGTCAGCAGATCCCGAACCAGTTGCTCCGGTGTCTGGTAGCGGCGATCCGCATCTTTCGCCATTAATTTCAGGATGATCGTCGCCAGGTCTGCCGGCACCGACGGATTCAAACCCCGAACATCCGGCGCCGGTTCTTCCCGGTGACTGAGCAGCTTCTGCAATACCGTGCCCCCCGGAAACGGCGGCTGTCCGGTGAGCATGTGATACATCGTACATCCGAGCGAATACAGGTCGCTCCGCACGTCAACCGAACGCGGGTCGCGGGCCTGCTCGGGGCTGATGTAGTCGAACGTCCCGAGTGTCATGTTGCTCTGGGTCAGGCCCTCGTCGGCCCCTTCGCGTTCGAAGCGGCGGGCCAGGCCCATATCGACCAGCTTCGCCCGTCCTTGCGGCGTGACGATGATGTTCGACGGCTTGATGTCTCGGTGCACCACCCCGCGTTCCGAGGCATGCACCAGGGCCCCGGCAATCTGGAGCGTGAAGTTAATCGCCTCAGCAACCGGCAACGGCCCGCGCTGCTCGACCCGCTGGCGAATTGTCGTGCCGTCAATATATTCAAATGCAATGTAATGAAGCGATTTGTCTTGCCCGATCGTGAACACCCGGGCGATGTTCTCGTGATCGAGCCGCGCCGCCGCCCGGCCTTCCTGATAAAATCGGCGGACGTTCTCCGCCTCGTGCGATTGCCCCGGCGGCAACACCTTGAGCGCCACGAACCGATCGAGCCGCACGTCGAGCGCCCGGAAGACCGCCCCCATGCCTCCCACGCCGATCGCCTGCTGGATCTCGAACGAGTCGAGCCGATCGCCGTTCGACGGCAGGCCCACTTCCATCGGCCCCCGTCCCAGCCCGCCCCCCGAGCCGGAGCCGACCACCAGCCGAGACCCCGACCCCATCGCCAGTCCCGAGCCCGATCCCATCGCCAATCCCGAGCCCGAGCCCGACCCAGAGGGGGCTCGGCGCACGGTGGGCGTCTCGTCGACCGACAGTTCGGCCCCGATCCCTTCCTCCTCAGGAGGCGGTCCGGCCGGCCAACTTCCGGTCGCCGACGGCGACGCTTCAGGTTTCAGAGGTTCTGGAGTTCGATCCTGCATCGGGCCGTCTCGCTGTGGCAAGCGGATCGGGTCGAGGGCGGCTCGTTCGGATGGTCGCAATCCCTTGCGCCCACGATGCGACGGGCGACGCGATCAAGACGGGCGTTACAGACTTTCGGCGCGTCGGAGCCCAACGGTAAACTCTAGAGAGGCCGACCGAAGGTGTCAACCTCCGTCAGCCAGGCCCGGGTGATTGCCGAGTCTGTTCCGCAAGGTTGGGATCACGTCCTGAGTCATGACGTGATGACATCCGACCAAGAAACGACGCACCTCAGACGAGGCAATCTTCCTAAAACCTCTTCGACCTCCGCCCCTCCGCCTTCGGGATCGGCCCGATCCGCTGTTCAAAAGGCCCATCGGGATGGTCACGATCGACGCCGGGCGGCCCAGGTTTCCGCGAGACATCAATATCGGAATGACGACCGGAATCACGAAATGTGGGCTCCGATGCGGCCCGAAATTCGCATCATGATCCTCCCCGAAGCTCGCATTCCGACAACGCCGCCGGAACGCGATGCAAGACCGTTTTCTGAGGGAGATTTTCCGATGAACTTCAAGCAAAACATGATCGTCGCCACGATCTTGACCCTCCTGACGATCGTCTTCTTCGTGGTCGCCTCTCCCCTCGTTCCGATGGCCTCGACCGATGTCTGGATTGTCCTCGCCCTGATTGCTGCGGGAGGCGCTGCCATCTTCTGGATCGCCTCGCTGCAAACCCGAGGCGTGGAAGAAACCGGCTCGACCGACTTCTGACCACCGCCAGCCATCACCGTGCGATGGACTCCTTCGGGACAGCCGACCTCCGGCTGTCCCGATTGCGTCTTGGCCCCCACCCGCCGATTCCCGCCCTCCTTCCCCCGTCATCGTTCGCCTTGGTCTCTTCCCCATCTCCCCGGAACATCCCCGTTCCCCCGCAGGGCTCAACGCTCCCATCTGCTCGGCCTTCCGGCCCCTTGACGCTCGATCGGCCCCCTTCCATCATGGCGATCGCTTTTGAGCGTGGATTCCGAGGGGAGGCAGGAACTTGGTTCCCCCTCCGATCCGGACCCGCTCCGCCCCTTCGGCCGAACGGCGCCGCTCTCTTTTTTGCGTCGCCCATGCTTTGCTTCGCACCTCACCACCCCGAGGCGCATTCCCAATGGCTCACGATCCCGATTCGGACCCGTACGATTCCGCCGATCCCTTCGACCTGACCGACGCCGACGGCCCCGAACCGATCCGCAGGGAGCTCGGCCCGGTCCCCTTGACGATCCTCGGCGACATCGCCCAGCGCGCCCAGCTTGAGTTGACCCCCGGCGATGTCGTCTGGGCCAGCAAGGGGTCGATCATGGCCTACACCGACGGCATCCGCTGGCGGCTCCGCGTGCCGGGGGGCATCGGAGGCGCGGTCAAGCGGTCGCTGGCCGGCGAGGGGCTCTCGTTGACCTACCTCGAAGCCGACCGCCCCGGCACCGTCCTGCTCGCGGCCAATTCCCCCGGTCGCATCGGCATCTGGGATCTTGCTCATGGCCCGATCATCGCCACCCGAGGCTCCTTCCTCGCTGCCTGGGGCGATCAGATCGACATCACCGTCACCATTGCCCGACGCGCCGGTGCCGCCTTCTTCGGCGGCGCGGGCCTGTTCCTGCAAAAGATCTCCGGGTCCGGCCACGTCCTGATCCACGGCAGCGGCGACTTCGACGACCGCGAACTTGCCCGCGGCGAGCGTCTGCTCGTCAGCTCCGGTAACCTCGCCGCCTTCTCCGACTCCATCGACTACGACATCCAGGGGGTCGGCGGCTGCGCCAAGATCCTTTTCGGCGGCGAAGGCTTCTTCATGACCCGCCTCACCGGCCCCGGCCGCGTCATGCTCCAGTCCCTCAAGCGCGGCGTCATCCAGCAAACCTCCTCCGGCTGAGGCTCGTTCCTCTGAAGTTGCGAATGAAGATGCGTTCACTTTCTTGATTTTCGCCCGTCACCCATTCAGAGGATGCTTACCCATGCGACCCGCCCTCGTCTTGCTCCTCTCGATTCTCGTTCTGCCCTCCCTGGCCTTGGCCCAGGACCGCAATACCAAGGTCCGCAACGACCGCGAGGCGTTCGAAACGTCGGACGACTGGATCTACAACGACCTCGACGCCGGCATCGAGGCCGCTCGGGAGTCGGGCAAACCCTTGATGGTCGTCTTCCGCTGCATTCCCTGTGAAGCCTGCCAGGAGTTCGACGACGACGTCGCCCGCCGCGACCCGATCATCCGAGACCTGCTCGATCGCTTCGTCTGCGTCCGGATCGTCCAGGCGAACGACATCGACCTGACCCGCTTCCAGTTCGACTTCGACCAGTCGTTCGCCGTCATTTTGATGAACCCCGATTCTACCATCTACGGCCGCTACGGCACCCGATCCGAACGTCCTGAAGAGGAAGACATTTCCCTCTCCGGCCTCCGCAAGGCCATGGAAGCCGCCCTGGAGATGCACGAGGATTACCCCGCCGTCAAGGCGTCGCTCGCCGGGAAGCAGGTCCAGGATCGCCAGGCCCGCTACGCCACCCCCCGCGATTACCCCAGCCTCGCCGGCCGGTACGACAGCCGCCTCGACTACGCGGGCGAGGTCGCCCGCAGTTGCATGCACTGCCACCAGGTCCGCGAGGCCGAGCGCCTGGTCTTCCGCACCGCCGGCGAGCCGATCCCTGACGAGGTTCTCTATCCCTATCCCGACCCCGCCGTCCTCGGCCTGAAGCTTGACCCGACCGAGATCGCCACCATCGAAGCCCTCGCCGCCGACTCCATCGCCGACCGCGCCGGCCTCCGCGTGGGCGACGCCCTCACCCGCCTCGACGGCCAACCGCTCCTTTCCATTGCCGATCTCCAGTGGGTCCTGCACAACACCCCCGCCTCCGCCCAACTGCCCGCCCAGATCCTCCGCGATGGCGAGGCCCTCGACCTGACCCTCGACCTTCCCGAAGGCTGGCGCCGCGGCAACATCTCCTGGCGTGTCACCTCCTGGGAACTCCGTCGCATGGCCCTTGGCGGCATGGTCCTCGACGACCTTTCCGACGCCGACCGGGCCGCCGCCGGCCTCCCCGCCGACACCCTCGCCCTCCGCGTCCGCCGCGTCGGCGAGTACGGCGAGCACGCCACCGCCAAGCGCTCCGGCATCCAGGCCGGCGACATCATCACCTCGTTCAACGGGCTCACCGATCGCCTCTCCGAGTCCTCCCTGCTGGCTCACACCGTTCAGCATTCCCGCCCCGGCGACACCGCCCCCATCACCCTCCTCCGCGACGGCCAGCAACACGAGATTACCCTCCCCCTCCAGTAACCTGCAGGCCGCGCACGCTGCCCACGTCTTCGACTTCGAGGTCGTGGGCAGACGCAACGGCGCGGAACTCGGGTGGCCTCTTTGGTGGTTCAAGATCACACGCATCGTCATGCGACTCTGACGCGAAACCCGCCACTCACCCCTCACGAAGCCCGACCAACCCGATTCGAGGCACTCCCCATGCAATCCTCCCCCGTCCTCGCCTGCCTTGCCGTGCTCGCCTTCTCCGTCGCGCCCACTGCGACGGCCCAGGAGCGCGTCACCCCGAAATCGAGCAAGGGGGGCACCCCTTCCGGCGAGCCCTGGGCCGTCGTTCCCGAAACTTTCCGTGCGATGAAGTTACCCGAGTGGCCCCTGCCGACCGACGCCGACCAGTGGCAATCCGAGGGCCGCGACGCCGTACGCTCCACCTTGCTCGATCTGCTCGGCGACCTCCCGCCCCGGCCCGATCCGGCGGCCGTCGAGGTCGTCTCGCGCGAGCAGCACGACGGCTACACCCTCGAACGTTTTCAGTTCCACAACGGTGTGGATATGATCGTTCCCGGCATCCTCCTGATCCCCGACAACCTGAAAGGCCCCGCTCCGGCGATCGTCGGCCTGCACGGCCACGGCAGCTCAAAGGAAAGCATCTGCACGATTGAAGATCACGGCCAGTACGTCGGCCCGATGCTCGCCCGCAAGGGGTACGTCGTCGCCGCCATCGACGCCTACTTCAACGGCGATCGGATCGGCCTCGGCCCCGGCGGCGAGAATGATTCAAAGCTTGGCCAGGAGCACAGCCTGTTCAAGCTCCACCTCTGGCAAGGCCGCACTCTGTGGGGCATGATGCTCCGCGACGAGCAATGCCTGCTCGACTACCTCCAGACCCGCCCCGAGATCGACCCCGACCGCATCGGCGCCACCGGCATGAGCATGGGATGCACCCGCGCCTGGTGGCTCGCCGCCATCGACGACCGCATCGACGCCCTCGTCGGCGTCGCCTGCTTCACCCGCTATTCCGAACTCCTCTCCCACGGCGACCTCCGCAAGCACGGCATCTACTACTTCGTCCCCGGCCTGCTCAACCACTTCGACACCGAGGCCATCTACGCCCTCGTCGCCCCCCGCCCCATGCTCCAGCTCTCCGGCGACGAGGACCCGGGCGCCCCCCTCGATGGAGTCGAGACCCTCGAATCCAAGCTCTCGCAAATCTACACTCTTCTCGGTGCCCCCGATCATTTTCGCAGCATCGTCTACACCGAGACCGGCCACGAGTACCTTCCCGAAATGAAGGATGAAATGCTCTCCTGGTTCGAGCGTTACCTCCCCGTCAATCCCTGATCTTTCGAACTCCGAAACACAACGTGAGATGTTTGTGTTCGGTTTCACCTTTCGGTGGTGTGGCTGGGGTCATTTTGACCCCAGTCCGATTCTGAGCTGGTCAGGAGAACTGGGGCGACAGGACCACAGCCACCCCGCCGACAGCTCCCCTCACCGAGCCTCACCCTCCAACCCGAGTTGGGAACGCCTCACCCCTGCCACGACCCGTCGTATGTGCGATTGTGACCTCAGAGGTCATGGGAGTGGGAAGGCGTCAGTCCAAGCCCAGATCGTCGACGATGTGAGCCTCGGGGACGAGATTCCCCTCTCGGATTCCGAACTCACGTCGCATGATCGCCTTGACCTGTTCCCAGACCGCGGAGGGATCGACTGACTCTCCGCGAGCGCAAAGAGCCTCGACCGCGAACGCATGAAGGTCGCCAAGTCGAACGAGTTTCGGCGCCACATCGTCGGGGATGGAGATACCGAACTCCTCTTCGACGGCCATCACCAGTTCAACCGTGTCGAGGCCCATCGCCCCCCGCCTCCTCGGTTGTTTTCTTTGGATTAATATGCGATGTTGGATTCAGATGTCCTGAAGCCTCACGAAGCCGCTTCCCTCACTCGCTCGTCTTGAAGACCAGCAAATAGGGCACCGCTGGTTGCCCCGCGGCATCCTTGAAGTTGCGGAACTGCTGGCTGTTCAGCCAGATCGCATACGTCTTGCCCGGCATCAGCTTGACCGGCAGTACGGCCGTCCGTTGGTCCTCCAGATAGTTCGGCGCGCCGGTGGTCTCGGGGAATGAGTCCTTCCCGATCATCGACCACGACCAGCTTCCGTTCTGCATCGCCTTGCTGAAGGTAACTCTGATCTCGGTTAACCCCGGGTCCACATCGCCCGATCCGGCCTTCGGAACCGTTGAGACGACCACCGGAGGGACCGACTCAAGCGTGATCTCCTGAGCATGTGAGGATCCGGAGAGCCAGGCGAACGCCAGTGCAAGAGCCGCCATCGAGCCGCGCATTGTGTCGAGCCTCCCGTTAACGCACCTCAACGGAACGAGTCCTTGAGGTGCCCACCCCAATCCCCAGGCCCCGCACCCCGAAGCCCTTCGGTGAGAGTCCCCATCATGGGCATGGCGTTGGGCCAGTGCAAGCCCGGGTGGCACGGACCACCCGAAGCCCCTTGGTCCGTCCACTGCCACTCGACGCCCTTTGGTCGAACGGTCTCGGAGCGAAGAACGATTCGGTGTTCCTCCGACCGCGAGGCTCGCCCGAAACCGGGCAATCGGCCCCGCGATCGTCGGGTCATCGTCGTCGGGCCTCAGCCCTCGGTCATCGCTCCGCGCGGCTCGATCAGGCGGAGATTCTTCCCCTCCAGCGCCCGGTAGCAGTCGGGCAGGTCAAATGTGGTCAGCACGTCTGGCAGGAAGGTCGAGAGGGGCCAGTCGTACTGCTCGGCCTCGGCCACATCGGCGAACGAGGTGAGGGCGTGCTTGAGCGTCACCTGGGTCACGAAGCCCTCGTTCTCCAGCACGGCCGCGAAGGTTGCGGGGATCGCCCCCCAGCCTCGGGAGACGAGGTGGACCTCCTCATGACCGATCCCCTTGAGCCACTCCAGCACCTTCAGTACGTCGAGCGTCCGCTGGGTCGGTACCGGCCGGCCGAGCATGATGCCGTGGGCCGCGTAGAAGTAGTCGTTCCCATACGGGTTGAAGTACGAGTTGATCCCGCAGGTGTTCGGCCTCGACTCGCCGATCCCCCGCACGTCGCAGGCGTAGACAGCCGAGTCGGGCTCGGCGTTGATCAGGCGACGGATCAACGGTTCCTCGCGCAGTTCCTCATCGCTCGATTTGTCCGAGACGTACAGGATCGCCCGCTTTGCGTCGGCCGGCGGCCGCGAGACGTGCGACCGGTCATACAGGCGATAGACAATCGCCTCGACCCCCGGCTCGGTCGGCACGCCGTAGTTCCCCAGGTGCGACGTCGGGTAATCCCGGCCCGAGATCGGCCGCATGATCCGATACGCCGGCAAGGGTCTCGGCTCCGGCAGCTTCATGGCGGCCGCGACCGCCTTCCGCGTGCCCTCGGCATCGAGCGACCCGCGCTGCTCGGCCAGTGCCTGAACGGCCGCCCGCGTGAAGTCGAGGACCGACTTCGAGCCCAGCTCTCCGCCGACCTGCCCATCGGTCGTGCACTGAAGCGTCTCGTCCGCCTCGATCGTCAGGTCCGGTTCGCTCGATCCGTCGGAAACCCCCGTCACCTTATTGAACCACCCGTACATCGCCTCCCGGTTCTCCTGCGAGTAACCGTGCTCGGTTGGGCCGTAGAACAGGCCGATGTTCTCCTTCGCCCCCAGCAAGTCGTACAGTCTCTGGAGACGACGGTGCGCGAGGATCGATCCACGAACGTCGAAGTAGTCACGCTCTTTGGCAAGAATAATCACCGGCTTCGGCGCCATCGCGGCCAGAAAGTCCTCATGCTCCAGGCCAAGTTCCAGGGCCCTCGGCGGGCACTGCTCGGTGTCGGCCGGCAGCTCGTTTTCGAGGTTCCGCTGGAAACTGGTCACGAAGCAACTGGGCGCCCCCATCGTCCAGCGTCGTTCCAGGCCGATCAGCCAGGTTGACATCGTGCCGCCGCCCGAGTTCCCCGTGATGCCGACCTGCTCCGGATCGACTTCCTCTCGGGTCAACAGATAGTCGAGTGCACGAATGCCGTCCCAGGCGCGCCAGGTGCCGAAGAACTCGCCGGTCAGGAATTGCTGATTGCCGGCGATCAGGTGCTCTCGGGTGCCGCCGCCGTACTTCGGCTTCAGGGCGTCGTCGAGGTACTGCATCCGCTCTCCCTGGCCGATCGGATCGAAGATCAGACAGACGTACCCTTGTCGGGCCAGTCCCTGAGCGAAGCTCTGATACGCCTCGGCCGCCTTCCCGTTGGCCGAGTGCCCGCAACTGCCGACGACTCCCGGCATCTTTCCGTCTCGGTTGGTGGGCACGTACAGGTTGGCCGTGACGAAAAAGCCCGGTCGGCTCTCGAAGATCACATTCTCAATTCGGTAGCTGTCACGCTCGACCACCCCGGTAACCTTCGGGTTCAACGGGGTCTTCTCGGGCAAGGGGCCGAAGCTTTCGGCAATCCGCTCGCGGACCGAGGCCACGTAACGTTCGGCATCCTCCCTGGTCTGCATCTCGCGGAAGGTCCGGTTCCGCTGCCGTTCGAGCTGGCGAACCTTCGCCGTGTAGAAGTCCTGGAGCATTCGCGGGAAGCGGTTGAGGATCGCCCGCTCGCCGTCCTGAGGCGCCACGAGGGCCGCCGAGGCCGACTCGATCGGCGTCAACGCTCGGGCCAGGGTCCAGGCCATCGACACGGCCGCCCCGTTTCGGGCGAGGTCGCGACGCGTCAAGGGGCGTTCGATCAAGGACATGAGCGATTCTCCAGACAATTCGAACGTTCGGGGAAGGATGGGTTTCCGGCGCCTTCACAGGGGCCTTTCGCGGTAGTCTAATGCCAGAAGGGAGCCACCGCTAAGGGGCAGTCCCGACCGAGCGTCTCATTCCTCTCTGGCCACGGAGCCTTGATGACGATGTCCCGACCGAAGCCGATTACCTTACCCTCACGTCGCCGCTTCCTCCGCAGTTCGCTGGCCGCCGGGTTCGCCCTGTCGGCAGCCCCGGCCTTTGCCCGCGCTCCCCGCGTGGGGCCGAACGACCGGATCACCTTCGGCGTCATCGGCGTCGGCATTCAGGGGCGCGGCCTGGCGGTTCGGATGGCCCGTCGACCCGATGCCCAGGTCGTCGCCGTGGCCGATGTCGTCACCGAGCGCCGCGACGATACCCGGAAGCGAATCGAAGACGCCATCGCCAAGCGAGACGATTCCGCGTCCTTCTCCGGCTGCGAGGCCTACCACGACTTCCGCGAGCTTCTGGCCCGAGACGACATCGACGCCGTCATCATCGCCACCCCCGACCACTGGCATGCCATCCCCTGCATCATGGCCGCCGACGCCGGCAAGCACATTTACTGCGAGAAGCCCCTGACCCACTTCGTCGCCGAAGGCCGCGCCATCGCCGATGCCGTCGAACGCAACGGCATCACCTTCCAGACCGGTAGCCAGCAGCGCAGCCCCGGTGAGTTCGGCGGCAACTTCCCCCGAGCCGTCGAGCTGGTCTGGAACGGCCGGATCGGCGAGGTGAAGACGATCCGGATTGGCGTCGGCGGCCCTCCCAAGCCCGTCGATCTGGAGGAGCAAGCCGTTCCCGAAGGAACCGACTGGGACTTCTGGGTCGGCCCGGCCGAGTTCCACCCGTACAACGAGATCCTCTGCCCGAAAGGCATCCACAACCACTTCCCCGACTGGCGCAGTTATGCCCCCTATGGCAACGGTGGCATCGCCGACATGGGAGCCCACCATTTCGACATCGCTCAGTGGGCCCTGAAGAAACACGAGTCCGGCCCGGTTGCCATCGAGCCGCCTGCCGAGGGGAACACCGGCCTGCGGTTCGTGTACGACAACGGTGTCGAGATGATCCACGGCGGCCCCGACGATTGCACCTTTGAGGGGACCGAGGGGATTATCCGAGTCGCCCGCTCCCGGTTCGCCACCGAGCCCGAATCGCTCGCCGAACCGTTGCCCGACGATGCCGAACGAATCGACGCTCAAGGGAGTCACTATGACAACTTCCTCGACTCGATCCGAGGCGACGCCCGCCCCGTGGCCTCGGCCGAGGTCGGGCACCGCACGGCGACCGTCTGCCACCTCGGCGTCATCGGCTACCAGCTCCGCCGGCCGCTCACCTGGGACCCCGTCGCCGAACGCTTCCAGAACGACGACGAGGCCAACGCCATGCTCTCCCGTCCCTATCGGGCTCCCTGGACTCTTTGATCAGGTCGGTGCGTTCTCACAAGGTTCGGAATTCGTTTGTCACCCCATCGAGGAATAATGCTGATGTTTCGACTTCTGCACGCTGCTGCAATGTTCGGCATGCTCTGCCTGGGCGGAATCGCTTTGGCAGACGATCCCTGGGTCGTCTACGAAGGAGGCTCCGGCCCGGGGGAGGGAAAGCACATCGTCCTGATCTCGGGAGACGAGGAGTACCGCTCCGAGGAAGGCTTGCCCCAGCTCGGCAAGATTCTGGCGACTCATCACGGCTTCAAATGCACGGTTCTTTTTGCGATCAATCCCGAAACTGGCGAGATCGACCCGAACTTCAGCAGCAACATCCCCGGCCTTGAATCGCTCGACGACGCCGATCTGGTGATCATGGGCCTGCGCTTCCGTGCACTGCCGGATGAGCAAATGAAGCATGTGGTCAACTATGTCGAATCCGGCAAGCCGATTATCGGCATGCGGACCTCGACCCACGCCTTCAACCTGCCTGAAGGATCGACCTATGACCACTACTCCTGGAGGAGCAACGAGTGGGATGGCGGGTTCGGTCGGCAGGTGCTGGGAGAAACGTGGATCAGCCACCACGGCGCCCACGGGTCGGAAAGCACCCGAGGCATCATCGCCCCCGGCGCCGATGAGCACCCGATCACTCGAGGCATTTCCGATGGCGACATCTGGGGGCCGACCGATGTCTACGGCGTCACGCTTCCGTTGCCCGGAGACTGCCAACCGTTGATCCTCGGCCAGGTCGTCGCCGGCATGAGCCCCGACGATCCTCCCGTCGAAGGGGAGAAGAATGACCCGATGATGCCGATTGCCTGGACCAAAACCTTCAAGGACGCTCGCATCTTCACCACAACCTCCGGCTCATCCGTCGATTTGCTGAGCGAAGGCTTGCGGCGCCTCCTGGTCAACGCCGCCTACTGGTGCCTGGGCATGGAAGACCAGATTCCCGAAGGAGGAACGAAGGTCGACCTCGTCGGCGAGTACAACCCGACCCCCTTCGGCTTCAATGCGTTCACAAAAGGGGTCAAGCCCTCTGATCATGTGATGGAAAACTGATCATGCCGTGCTGGGCCCATCCTTCGCCTTCCAGGTGGTGAGGGATGGGCCCGGTATCAATTGCCTGCGTTTCAAGCCGCGGCGATTGCCTCACCCTCTCCGTGGCGTGTGCATTGAGGTCAGGTCAACCCCTGAACCGCAGTCCCCATCGGCGTGAGGCCAACGCTCGTCAGCTCGGCGGAACCGATGCCGAGGCGATCGAGGATCGTGGCCGACAGGTCAGCCGGATGAACCGGATGCTCGCTCGGGAATTCGGCCCGTCGATCGGACGCGCCGATGACTGTTCCGCCCCGGATCCCACCTCCGGCCAGCAGGGCCGAGTAGCAGGAGTTCCAGTGGTCGCGTCCCGCCTTCTCGTTGATCTTCGGCGTCCGGCCGAACTCGCCGACGGCGACGACGAGCGTCGTTTCCAGCAAGCCGCGCGCGTCCAGGTCGTCGAGCAAGGCCGACAGGGCGTTGTCGAACATCCAGCCGTGGCGATCCTGCATGATGGCGAAGTAACGGTCGTGCATGTCCCAGCCGCCGTCGCCGGCGTCTTCGGGGCCTTCGACGTGGGTGCTCCAGTTGACCTGCACGAACGGCAGGCCGGCTTCCACGAGCCGCCGGGCGATCAGACACGAGCGGCCGAAGCGGTGCGGGCCGTAGGCTCGGCGGATGCGCTCCGGTTCGCGGTCGATCTCCAGCGCTTCGAGGCTGTCCTTCGAGGCGATCAGTTGCCGGGCCAGGGCATAGTGCTCGGCCATCGCGGCGGTCGATCGGGCGTCGGCACCGCCTGGGGCGACCCGTTCGAACAGCTCCCAGCGTGCGGCCATGCGGTCGGCGGCCACCCCGTCGGGCAGGTGGACGTCGGGCAAGACCGGACCGACGCCGGGCTCGTAATCGACCCGGAACGGATCATAGGCTGCGCCGAGGATGCCGCCCCCCTCGCCGACCACCCGTTTGTGCCCTTGATGCAACGGGTTTCCCAGAATCACATACGGCGGCAAGCCGCCCGGCTGTCGTTCGGCCAGGCGGGCGACGATGGCTCCGGTACTCGGCTTCAACGCTCCGGCAGAGGTGGCGCCGCCCAGGTTGATGGCTCCGGAGATGCTGCCGGTCAGGGCGATCGTGCCGGCGACGCCGTGATCGTTCGACTCGTGATGCATCGACCGGATCAGGGCAAATTTGTCCGCCCGATCCGCCAGGTTGGGCAACAGCTCGCCGATCCGGACGCCGGGAACCCGCGTGGCGATCGAGTCGAACGGCCCTCGATATTCGAGAGGCGCATCGGGCTTCGGGTCGAACGTGTCGAGGTGGCTCGGACCTCCCCAGAGCCAGAGGACGATGACCGCCTTGGCCTTGCCCGGCGCGTCGAGGGCCGGGGCCGTTGGGCCGGCGAAGCTTCGCATGGCCAGCCAATCACCGAGGGTCAGGCCCAGGGCGCCAAGCGATCCGAGTTGCAACAGCGCCCGTCGCGACGGGCCCCGGCAGGTCCGGCCCGTGGTCGCTCCGAGATCAAGCATGGCGGCCCTCCGACCCTCTCGCAATGTCGGCGGGCGGCCGGCACGTGCGCGCCGGCCGCCCCGGCCGACGAGGCTCCCGGCACGACCCGAGCGGGAGTCTCACATCGTCGAGATTACCCAGTTTCGATGGGCCAGGCGATCCCTATTCGTTCAGAATTTTTGAATTTTTTTGAATTTCCTCGAAACGGCTCACTTTCGTTCAGGACGTTCTTGCGTCATCATGCGACGGTGCTAACCAGCTCGGAAGGACGATGCCCCCATCTCTCCGAAAAATGCCCAGGTCAGGCGCGGCTCCGTGGCAGGCGATCCGGGTTGGGGTCTATCATGGCCGAAGGGCAGGGGGGGCCGATCCGACCGAGAGCTCAGTCATCCGCCTTGCAAGGCACTCGCCGCCCCTTGGCTTTGGAGACGCTCGCCATGATCCGCCGCCAAGGCTCGATTGCGCTGCTGGCCCTGATACCGTCGATTGCCCTGGCCGACGACTTCGACCGCCTCGAAGGCCGCACCCTCGCCGCCATTCCGACCGCCGCCGCAGCCGAGGCCCGCGACCACCTGACGCTGAACGACCTGCTGGCGCTGCCGAATGTGCTGGCCGGGGTCCGGTCGCCGGTTGTCGTCGTCGAGACCGACCAGGGCAATCCCAGTCGGGTGCTGGTGGCTCCCGGGTTCTGGTCCCCCCCGCCTCCCGAAGGGGCCGACCCGGACGATCGGCCCGAGCCGGTCGCCATCCTGATCCTGGAACGCTTTGCGACCTTCGAGGCCGGAGGAGGCGCGGCCCCCGATCGCCTGGCACAGGGGCAGAACGTCATGCTGTTCGACGGCTTCCGGTTCGATCTCGACTCCGGCCAGGTCGTCCCGGAGGGGCAGGGGGGTGACCTTGCCTTCGTCGGCTCCGAGGACGGAGAGCCGAGGCTCGACGCCATCGGCGGCGCCTCGCTCTTTGTGCTGAATCAAGGCCCCGAGTTCGCCGAGCCTCGACCGGGGGCTCCCTCCCCTGGCCGAGCGATTGTGCCCACCGATTACGCCGGCCGTTACCTGCTGCATGCCGACGGCTCGCAGACCGGCACGCTCGACCTTGCGGTGAACGGCCGGGCCGTGACGGGTCGCCTGCGATCGGACCAGACGGGGACCGCGTACGAGGTTGTCGGCGAGGTCGAACCCGGCACCGATCCGGCCGTGCGCTTTTCAATCCAGTTCCCCCGGTCTCGGCAGGAATATTCCGCCCGGCTCTTTTCCGAGGGGAAAGCCGCGATGGCCGGCACGGTCCTGATTCTCGACCGCGAACGCCCCTTTTACGCCCTCCGCGTCGACACTCCCGAATCCGAATCCGAATCTGAACCTGAATCCGAACCCGAACCGGACGACCAGCCATGACCGGACGCCGCTCGCCCCGATCCGACGCCACCGACTTCGTTTTCCCAAGGTGCCAGGCGATCCCCCAGCTTGAGCGGGCCTCGCTCCGGATCGACGGCCGCGAGGTGGTCGGCTACGAGTTCGAGCCGGGCAAGCCGCGCCCGTGCTTCGTCCCGGTGCTGGGGCCGTCGGGCCGAGAATTGACGCGAATCGGCCACCCGAACCCGGTCGGGCACGAGCATCATCGCTCGGTCTGGTTCGGCCACCAGTTCGTCGACGACATCAACTTCTGGGGAGAAGTGTCGAATACGGACATTCAGGTGCGG
The DNA here is from genome assembly GCF_009177065.1 of Tautonia marina. NCBI lineage: Bacteria > Pseudomonadati > Planctomycetota > Planctomycetia > Isosphaerales > Isosphaeraceae > Tautonia > Tautonia marina. The sequence continues at coordinate 109,605 of NZ_WEZF01000020.1, read as the reverse complement.
CACAAGCGAGTCCTCTGGTACGAGGATGGCCCGGAGTGGGCCGCCTTCGCCGCCGAGATCGACTGGTACGCCGACGGCAAAAATCGCCTGTCGCAGTTCCTCATTGCCGCCGTCGAGCCGAGCTCCACCTGGGAGGGATGCTACGCCCTCGACCTGCAATCACGGTTCACCTCGCCCGACGGCCGACCGGTCGAACTGGGCAAAACGAACTTCGGCTTCCTGGGCGTCCGGCTGGCCAAGTCGATCTCCGAGCAGTTCGGCGGCGGTCGCCTGACCGGGTCGGAAGGGGGGATCGGCGAGGACGCCATCTTCGAGACGCGCAACCGCTGGGTCGATTATTCCGGGCCGGTGGCTCCCGGCGTCTTCGAGGGGATCACCTACTTCGACCACCCGGACAACCCGCGGCACCCGTCCCACTGGCACGTGCGCCGTGATGGCTGGATGGAAGCCGCCTTTTCCCATCCCGAAGCCTACGGCGTGGCGGTCGAGCACCCGCTCGACCTCCGCTACCGGCTGTTCATTCACGGCGTCTCGGCCAACTTCGAGGTCTTCCCCGACCTCGATCAACCCTGGCAAGAGTTCGCCGAAACCCCGCCGTATGAATACATTGCGAGAGACGAGACCGGCTTCCCGAGCATTCGGCGTCGGGCCCAGAGCTGATCGGCTTGCGTTCGAAGGTTCAACACTCCGATGAGAAAAGGGCGCGTGATTCTCCTCGATGACGCTTGACTCTCTGGGGAGTTCTGTTTCGGTCTGACGGACGTTCCAACCCCTTGGTCCCGGTGAACGACGATCCAGCAAACGCCATGCGAATCTTCGAGATGAGTCTGAACCGCATCCGGGCCGTCGTCGGCCACGCCGCGGGCCGAGGGCTTCCTGCCCTGGTCCTGGTCTTCGGGGCCGGGCCGGTCATCGCCGAGGCGTCGGCCGACGACCGCTTCGACGAGGTGATCCGCCCGATCCTCGAAGACAATTGCTATGCCTGCCATGCGCTCGGGGTGAACAAGGGGAACGTCGATCTTGAAGCCCTGGCCGATGCCGAGGACGGGAGCCAGCCCGAGGTTCGGGACGCGTGGCTCGCCGTGCTCAAGAATGTTCAGGCCGAGATCATGCCCCCGTCCGACCATCCCCAGCCGTCGGACGAGGAGCGGAAACTGCTGCTCGACTGGATCACGTTCGACGCCTTCGGACTCGACCCCGACCACCCCGACCCCGGCCGCGTGACCGTCCGACGGCTCAACCGGACCGAGTACCGCAACACGATTCGGGACCTGATGGGGGTCGACTTCAACGCCGAGGCCGAATTCCCGGCCGACGATACCGGCCACGGCTTCGACACCATCGCCGACGTGTTGACCATCTCCCCCTTGCTGATGGAACGCTACATCGCCGCGGCGCAGGATATTGTGGGCCGGGCTGATCCGATCATCACCGGCCCCGTCCCCGACGATCCGGTCGAGCGTTGCCGCTCCACGCGAGACCTCCTCGGTCGCTTCGCCACCCGAGCCTTCCGCCGACCCGTGGGGGACGAAACCGCCGACCGTCTGACCGACCTGGCCCTGACGATCGCCGCCGAACCGGGGGCGACCTACGAGGCTGGGGTTTCCCAGGCGATGGTGGCCGTGCTGGCCTCGCCGCGTTTCCTGTTCCGCGAGGAAGGGATCGAACCGGGCGATCGGGGGCCGCACCCGAGGATCGACGAGTACGCCCTGGCCTCGCGCCTCTCGTACCTGCTTTGGTCAACCATGCCCGATGACGAGCTGTTCGCCCTGGCCGATCGGGGCGAGCTTCGGGCGAATTTGATGCAGCAGGTTGAGCGGATGATGGAGGACGAACGCTCGAACCAGTTCGTCCGGAACTTCGTCGGCCAGTGGCTTCAGGTGCGCAACATCGACTCGATCCCGGTCAACGCCTTCGCCGTCCTTTCCCGAGACGAGCCGCCGGACCCCGAGGCCGAGGCCCGCCGCGAGCGTTTCCGAGAACTGCGTCGGAAACCGATTGAAGACCTGACCGACGCCGAGAAGACCGAGCTGGACGAGGTCCGCGAGCAGTTCGGACGCGCCCGCGACCGCTTCCGCCAGTTCGAGCTGGACCGCGGCCTTCGGATCGCGATGCGTCGGGAGACGGAGCTGCTCGTCGAAACCATCATCCAAGAGGATCGCAGCCTGATCGAGCTGCTCGACAGCGACTACACGTTCCTCAACGAACGGCTCGCCCGGCACTACGGCATCGAGGGGGTTGAAGGGAACGAGATGCGCCGGGTCGATTTGCCGCCCGACAGCCCCCGAGGCGGCATCTTGACCCAGGGGACCATCCTGGCCGTCACCTCGAACCCCGACCGCACCTCCCCCGTCAAGCGCGGCTTGTTCATTCTCGAAAACATCCTGGGGACTCCGCCAGCCCCGCCCCCGCCCAACATTCCCTCATTGGAGGAAGCGGGCAAGGACCTCGGCGGGCGGGTTCCGTCGGTCCGAGAGGCGATGGAGCTGCACCGCAGCGACCCCCTGTGCAACTCGTGCCACAACCGCATGGACCCGCTCGGCCTGGCCCTGGAAAACTTCAACGCCCTGGGGATGTACCGCGAGGTCGAACGGACCGGCCCGATCGACTCCTCGGGCGTCCTGATTACCGGTGAGCCGTTCCAGAGCGTGCAGGATCTGAAGCGCATCCTGGCGGAGGACCGCCGCCGGGACTTCTACCGATGTCTGGTCGAGAAGATGCTCACCTATGCCGTTGGGCGAGGTCTTGAGTATCATGACGTTCAAACCGTTGAGACGCTCGTCGATCGCCTGGAGGCGAACGATGGGCGAGCCTCGGAGCTGATTCTCGGGATCATTGAATCGGCCCCCTTCCAGCGCCGGCGCGGGCCGGAGGGCCAGACCACCGTCGAACGGTCCGATCCGGCCGACCGGAACCTCGGAACCGACTGAGTCGATCTCTCTCGAACCCCAAGGGGAACTCAAGGTCATGACCGATCGCAACGATCCGATCGCCCCCGGCCCCGTCGCCGATCTCAGCCGCCGACGGTTCCTCCGAGGCTTGGGAACGTGCGTGGCGTTGCCGGCCCTCGCCTCTTTGCGACCCGCCGGAGCCCTGGCCGCCTCGGCACCGAGCGTCAAGGCGCTGGGCACGACCGCCTCGGGCGCTCCGCTGCGCAGTGCCTTCGTCTGCTTCCCGAACGGGGCGATTCCCTCGAACTGGTGGCCCGAGCAACCGGCCCAGGGGGCTGACCTTCGGCTGAGCCGGACGTTGGAACCGTTGGAGCCGGTGCGCGATCTGGTGCAGATCGTCGGCGGACTCGACCAGATCAATGCGACTGCCGGACCCGACGGCGCGGGGGACCATGCCCGAGGCAACGGCACGTTCTTGACCAGCGTTCGCCTGAACAAGAGCGCGACCGACATCCGGGCCGGTGTCTCGATTGACCAGGCCATTGCCCGGCGGATCGGCCACCTGACCCGCCTGCCGTCGCTCGAACTCTCGTGCGAGCCGGGCCGACGCTCCGGGGCGTGCGACTCGGGCTACGCCTGCGCGTATCAGTTCAACCTCTCCTGGCGATCGCCGACCACGCCGATGGCACCGGAGTCGAACCCCCGGCTCGCCTTCGAGCGGCTCTTTGGCGAAGGCCCGCCGGATCAGCGGCAGGCGAACCTCGAACGCCGACGCCTCGAACAGCGATCGGTTCTCGACTTCGTGATGGACGAGGCCCGCTCGATGCAGCGTCGGCTCGACTCCGAAGACCGGCACAAGCTCGACCAGTACCTCACCGGGGTCCGGGAGATCGAGTCCCGCATCGAGAAGGCCGAGCAGTTCGGCCCCCCGGCCGATCCGGGCATCGACACGCCGCCGGGCGTTCCTCCGGAGTTCGGCGAATATGTTCAGCTCATGTACGACATGATGCTGCTGGCCTTCCAGACCGACTCGACCCGCGTGGCCACCTTCCTGCTCGCGCACGACGGGAGCAATCGCTCATTCGACTTCATCGGCGTGTCCGAGGGGCACCACGACCTCTCGCACCACCAGAACCGGCAAGAGTGGATCGACAAGATCGCCGACATTGATCGATGGTACGTCTCGCAGTTCGCCCGCTTCCTCGACCGCTTGCGGCAGACCCCCGACGCCGACGGCAACTCGCTCTTGCAGAATACGATGATCGTCTACGGCAGCGGCAACGCCGACGGCAACCGCCACACCCATGACAATCTGCCCATCCTGCTAGCCGGCGGTGGCGGCGGTGCCCTGACGACCGGGCGCTACGTGCGCCACAATTCCGAGCCGATGGCCAACCTGTTCCTCAGCATGGCCGACCTGATGGGCGTCGACGACTTGCCCCGCTTCGGCGACTCGACCGGACGCCTGAGCAACCTTTGAGCCGTTCAAGGCCATTGCCTTGAGACGATTGAGGCCGGCGTCAACCCTCTCCCCGCTTCGCAGGGGAGAGGGATCCCTGAGGCTCAATCGTTTCACCGCAAGCGGCGCGAGGAAAGGCAGATGGTCAGCGACGTGGCTACACCGTTTCCACCACGTCGGAAGGGGGTTGAGGCAGGTCGGTCGGTGGCGCTGAGACGGGCTCTGACGACGGGTCGTAGGGGCCGAGGATGACCTGCTCACCTTCATCTAGGCCCTCGACCACCTGCAGCCGATCGATCGAGCCGGGCAGCACGCCGACGACCCGCCGTTCGACCCCGTTGGGGCCGACGACGTAGCAAATGGTTTGATTCCCGACGACGGACAGGGCCTCGGAGGGGATCGTCAAGGCGTTCGGTTTGGCCGGGATGAGGATCTCGACTTCGGCACTCAGACCGGGGAGCAACCGCTCCCGATCGTCCAGGTCGATCCGGACGTTGTAGCGCATGATTCCGGAAAGCTGGGCCATGCGGTCTTCGTTGTCGACAAACGGCGACACCTTCGCCACTCTGCCCCGCAAGATGAGCCCCGGCTTGGCGTCGACCCGGACCAGGGCCTCCTGGCCTTCGGACACCATCCAGATCTGAGTCTGATTGACCTGGGCTTCGACCACGGGGCGTTCCAGGTCCGGCAGCATGAAGAGTCTCATCCGGCGATACACTTCCAGCCCCAGGCGGATGGGCGTATCGTCCCTCGTGGTGCCATAGACGAGTTGGCCGTCGTGGGGGGCCCGGATCGTACACCGTTCGATCTGGAGCTCGGCCAGGGCCAGGCGTTCCTCGTCCAGCTCGCGGCGACGCTGGGCGAAGGTGTGAGTCGCTCGGGCCTGTTCGAGCCGGACCTCAAGTTGCCGGGTCAGCTTCGGTTCGGTGTAGCTTCGGTAATCCGACAGGGAACGCTCGGCGCGGTCGAGCGCAAGCTCGGCGCTGAGCATCGAGATGGCCTCGTCTCGGACGGCCGAGAGCGCCACGTAACCGAGGGGTAGGATTCGGTTGGTCCAGTCGAGGTGGTCGCGCTGTTGCTGAACCTGGGATTTGGCCAGCGCGACCTGCCCTTCAAGTTGCATCAAGGTTTCCAGTCGGACACCATCGAGGTATTCGGACAGGGCGATCTCGGCGGCCTGAAGGTCGTAGTGGGCCTTGGCCTCGACGGCGTTGGCCTCCTCGACGCGGATCCGCAAGAGTCGGGCGATCTCCTCGAAGCGCGAGGGGTCGATTTCGGCCAGCACCTGACCGGCACGGACATACGTTCCTTCGGGGACGAGGCTGATGATCGTCAGGCCCGCCGGTGTCTCCGAGCGACCGCCTCGGCGACCGCCGCCGCCCCCGCCACTTGTTGTGGGTAAGCCGGCGCCGCTGATGTTCTCGACCTCACACTCGATCATCGTGTACTGGGCGCTCTTGATCTGGCCGGGTACCGTCAGGCCGAAGCGGGACTGCGAGTCCAGCCGAACGACCTTCGCGACCGGAGGCCCTTCGGGGCGGTGGTCGCGATTCCACGGCCAGCGTTCGGCCCCGGTGATTCCGGCAAACCCGGTCATCGCGACCATCGGTATTGCCAGCAAGAACAGCCTGGTCGGAGTCACGAGTCGCATCGCAGGGCTCCGATTCGCAGAAATCTGAAGGGGTCGGGGCGTCGTTCTTGGCCCCGGTCCACCGTTCAACGAGGGCGCCGCGCTTCGCTCCAGAGTCGAGCGGCCACGACGGCGGGGCAGGAGAGAGAACCGGCCTCGACGTCAACACGCAATCGCTAGGGTTATGAGCGGCAGGACAGGCCAGCCTGTCCCAACTCTCTGGTCGTCTGGTTCCTGGATCTTCTGAGCCATCGGTTGCCTGACCGCTCGATGGCCCGCGCCGATCGCGCTGGTCCCGAGAAGCCCCCCAACCCGTCGAGCGGTGCCACCGCGCAGGCCGATCACCCCTGGCAATGTCTTCCCCCTCACCCCGTCTTCTGCTACAACGAGAAGGTGTTGCACTCCTGTTGAACACGGGGGCGGGAGCAACCCACCTCGGCCCGAAAGGGAGGGAGATCGTCTCATGATCCGAGTCCTCGGTGGCCCGAAGCGGCTCTGCGACGGCATGACACGCCGCGACCTGATGCACGTCGGGGCGCTCGGTCTGCTCGGACTCGGCGCGGGGGCCGGTCTTTCAGCTCGACCGGCGGTCGCCTCGGAGTCGGTCTCCCGGCTTCCGGGATTTGGTCGGGCGAAGTCGTGCATCCTGCTCTATCTGTACGGCGCTCCCAGTCAGATTGAGACGTTCGACCCGAAGCCCGACGCCCCGTACGAGGTGCGCGGCGACCTGGGGATGATCCCGAGCAACGTGCCGGGGCTCGACATCGGCGAAGGGTTCCCCCGGATGGCGAAGGTGATGGACCGCGTGACCGTCTTGCGGTCGGTCACGCATCCGTACCCGATCCACGGCGTTGCCTTCGCCACCACGGCGATCCCCCGGATCGAGCTTCCGATGGAGCTGAATCCGAGAGACGCCGCCCACTGGCCCTACATCGGCTCGGCCGTCGATGCGATGGACCGGCTCCAGGCGCCGGAAGGGTTTGTGCCCCCCGTGCCGCGAAACATTGCGCTTCCCTGGGCCTTTAGCACCCAGCGCACGGGAGAGGTGGCCCGAGCCGGCCCGTACGGCGGGTTCCTCGGCCCGTCGTACGACCCGGTCTGGACCGAGTTTCAAGGTACGGGAACCGTCTCGGCCCGCAAGACCCTCGCCGGCAAGACCTGGGAAGGACCCGAGCTGTACCGCGGCATCACGCCCGACAGTCGGTTCCGCCTGGCCGAGGTGACCGGCCGCCCCCCCGAACTGACGCTCGACCGCCTCGACCGCCGCCGATCGTTGCTCCAGCAGATCGAGCAGGCTCGGCCCGGCCTGGACGCGATGATCGACCGCGTTGGCAATGTCGATGACCAGCGGTCGATGGCCTTCGGCATGATGCAATCCGGCAAGCTCGCGAGGGCGTTCGACCTGTCGGAGGAGTCGGAGGCGACCCGGGACCTCTACGGCATGACCCTGTTCGGCCAGGCCAGCCTGACCGCCCGCCGCCTGGTCGAGGCCGGGGGCCGGTTCGTCTCGGTCTTCTGGGACGAGTACGGCCTGGCCGGCTACGGCTGGGATACCCACTGGGATCACTACCCCCGGATGAAGGACGAGCTGATGCCGGGGCTCGATCAGACCCTCTCCGGCCTCTTGCTCGACCTCGATCAGCGCGGGTTGCTCGATGAGACGCTCGTCGTCGTTCTGAGCGAGCACGGCCGAACCCCCCGGATCAGCAACATCGCGGGCGGAGGAGGCCGCGACCACTGGTCGCGCTGCTACTCCCTCTTGATGGCCGGCGGCGGGATTGCCCAGGGACAGGTCGTCGGCAAGTCCGACCGGATCGCGTCCGACCCGGTCGATCGACCCATCTCTCCCAAGGACGTTCTGGCGACGATCGTGCATCTGCTGGGGATCGACCCGAGCAGCGAGTGGCACGACCGCCAGGGGCGTCCCCTTCCGCTTGTGCCCGAGGCTTCGGTGATTTCCGAGGCCCTTGCCTGACCCGACCCAACCGACCGAACCAAGGCCCGATCCTTGCGGTGCTCGGCGTGCTTCTCTCCCGATCGACGCCCCGCAACCGAGGAGTCGGGCTCCCTCCTTTCGGGAGCAGATTGATGCCGATGGAGCCGCACGGCCACAGCCACGACCACGCCTTTCGCCACCTGAACGCGACCGATCGGGAAGGCCTGATGCTCGTGACCCGCCGCAACATGCTCAAGGCGGGCATGGCCGGGATCGCGGGTCTGACGCTTCCGGAGTTGCTTCGCCAGCGGGCCGCCGCGTCGGACGCCGGCCGGCCGATCGCCGGTCGCAAGGCGGTCATTCTGCTCTGGATGGCCGGTGGCCCGAGCCAGATCGACACCTGGGACCCGAAGCCCGATCGCCCTTATGAGAACCGCGGCCCCTTCGGTGTGATTCAGACGGCCCTGCCCGGCGTTCACATCTGCGAGCACCTGCCGAAGCAGGCGGCCATGCTCGACAAGTTCACCATCCTGCGATCGGTCGATGCGGCGCACAGTAACCACGAGCCGAACAAGGTTTTTCAGACCGGCAACCTTGAAGCCGCCCCTCGGATCAACCCGAGGGGAGACTCGTACCCGGCGATCGGCTCGGTCGTGGCCAAGCACCGCGGCGCGAACCATCCGGGGATGCCGCCGTACGTCGCCTTCCAGACCTCTCGGACGCACATTGCCTATGCCGGGGTTCTGGGCAAGGAATACGACCCGTTCATCGCCAACCAGGCCGCTCGGCTGCCGATCTACACCAACGTCGGCGTCGATACCGGCAAGATGACCAACGCCGAGCTGTTCAACCTGCCCAGCGGCCTGACCGAACAACGGATTCGAGGACGTCGATCGCTGCTCGAACAGTTCGACGACACCCGACGGGCGATCGAATCGTCTCCCTCGGTGGATGCGATGGACGACTACGGCCGCCAGGCGATCGAGCTGATCGCTGGACGGCGCGCCCGAGATGCCTTCGACCTGGAGCAGGAACCGCAAGAGATCCGCGATCGCTATGGCAAGCACCTCTGGTGCCAGCAGGCGCTGCTCGCCCGTCGCTTGGTCGAGTCGGGCGTCTCGTTCGTGACGCTTGATCTGAGCTACCATCGGGCCTCGGGGACGTGGGACACCCACGGCGACAACATCCCGCCGTATGGCGGCATCAGCAAGGGGCTTGGGCCGTTGCTGCCGCTGTTCGACCACCTGATTACGACCCTCGTCGATGACCTGGAACGGCTCGGCCTGCTCGACGACGTGCTGGTGATCGCCCAGGGCGAGTTCGGCCGGACGCCCCAGCTTGGCACTCAGGGCAGCACCGACGGCCGGAACCACTGGACCGGCGTGATGTCGATGTGCATGGCCGGCGGTGGCCTGAACCACGGCCAGGTGATCGGCTCGTCGATGCCCGACGGCGGGCACATCAAGGACCGCCCCGTCACTCCGGGCGACCTTGCCGCGACGATCTACAAGCACATGGGCGTGCCTCTCGACGCCCACTACCTCGAAAAGGATGGCCGCCCGAGGGCGATCGTCGATCGAGGGGAGCCCATCGCTGAACTGTTCTGATCCGACCCCCCGCGTTCCGATGCAACGGCCCAGGCACCTGATGGGCGGGTTGCGGAAGGCGGGGAGTCCTTTGGTTGAGAAAGGACGAAACGGTTGGGCGTGATGGCAAAGCTCGGCGTCCTGGTCGCCTCGGCCGCGATGGTCGGGGCCGAGGGGACGATTGAGCGACTCACCGAAGATGGTCGTGATGTGATCCGCCCGATCTGGTCGCCGGATGGGACGGAGCTGGCCTTTGGCCGGGCCGATCAAGGCGGATCGGCCATCTGGCAGTACGTAATGCCCGCGCAGCCTCCGGGGCCGCCGCGCCGGGTGACCGAACGGACCGACCCGGAATATCAAGGGGTGTTTGCCCCCGACGGCCGCCGGATGCTTCTGACAATCGTTCCGCGATCGGGGACGCAGGGGAATTGCGATCTGGCGGTGCTGGATCGGGACACCGAGGAACTGACCGTGGTGGTCGATGACCGGGGCGGTCGGCTTTCTCATCAGGAGTGGCCGACGTGGGCTCCCGACGGCGAGCGCTTCGCGTTCAGCTCGACCCACGAGGGAAATCAGGAGATTTACACGGGAGCCGCGGATGGGTCGGACCTCGTCCGACTGACGCAGAGCCCGGGGATCGACGCGCACCCGGCCTGGTCGCCTCGGGGCGATCGGATCGTGTTTGCCACCGACCGATGGGGAAACCTGGAGCTGGCGAGCACTCGGCCCGACGGCACCGACCTGACTCGCCTGACGGATTCCCCCGGGCTCGACGATTATCCGAGCGTTTCACCCGACGGTCGTCTCGTTGCGTTTGTCTCGAACCGCGATCGCCGGTTTGCCATTTACGTGCTCGACCTCAACCACCTCGATGCCCCCGCCGTCGCCATTTCTGGAGACTCGGGCCGAGCGACGATGCCGACCTGGACCCCGGATGGCCGAGGGGTGACGTTCGTCTCCGATCGGGACGGCGGGATGGATGTTTATACCGTGGACGTCTCGGCGATGGTCGAGGCACGAGGAGATTGAAGGCGGCTCGGCCGCCTCAGGAATCAATCCGGAAATGCTGGACCTCGTGCTGGCGGAGCCATTCGAGGAGCGATTCCTGGTCCTCGTTGATCTCAACCTCGGTGAAATTCTCGGTGTCGAGGGGGGAGACGAGCAGGACGACCCCTTCATCGAGGGCGCGCTCGACCTCCTCGCGGGCGATCCAGTATTCGTTCGGCCCGAGGGGCGGAAGGCCCGGCGTGTCGGGCGCCGACATGAAGTAGACGAGTTGCGAGCGAAGCCGGGAAGTGATGGTCAGCGGGGCGACCTCGGGACGGTCGATCGGGACGAGGCGGGGCTGAGGCATCGGAGGGCAAGGACCTTGAGGGTGCAGCCGGGCGAAGGCGACGTCGGTCGTGCCTCGCCCGTTGGGGGATCGCTGTTCCCATGATAGTCACGGCCCCGAGGGGTTGTCACGAGGTCCCACCGCGTCGCGGCCCCTGGAAGGACCGCGACGGCGAACAGGACGCTCGGTGGCATCGGAGCGAGGGGCCGGCGGCTCAGGCTTCGGCCCGGATGCGGTGGTCGGGGGGAGGCGTTGGATCGTAGGCGTCGTGTGGAACCTTGCCGGTTTCCAGGAACGATTTGGTCCGCAACAGCACCTGCTGAAGTTGCTGTTTCGGAGAATATCCGGCCAGCCAGGCGAGGCCATGACCGAGGGCACCGCCGGGGGGACTGTACGCCATCGACGCGTGAATCGTTGTGCTGCCGTCGGGTTCGGCGACGTAGCGGGCGGCTCCGGCGTAATGCAGCTCCGACTGCCCGGCGCTGTGCCAGGCAACGGCCTGGTTCGGCTCGAATCGGGTGATCAGGTCCTCGACCTCGAACGTCATCCCGCCGGGGCCGATCAGGGACCATCGCCAGTGGTGTTTCCCCATCGCCTCAACGTCTCGGACGTTCGGCAGAATGTGGGGATAGTTCTCGTAGTTCGTCAGGAAGGCGAAGACGTCTTCGACCGGGGCGTGGATCGTGATCGAGTCGTGCGACTCGAAGGCCCGATTGCCGCCGTCGGCACCCAGTAAGGTTTGAAGCGGCAAATCGGCAAGGGATCGGCTGATCAAGCCTGCTCCGACGAGTCCGCCAGCCAGGCCGAGCAATCCGCCTCGTGAGAGGCCGCCAAGGAGCAGGGCCCCGCCCGAGGCTCCGGCGAGCAAGCGGGTGGAAGGGTCCCACTGGGTCGGGATCGGATCGGGTCGGGCACTGCGGCGGCGCTGGACACGGTCATGCAGCGGGGCCGAAAGGGTGTCGGAGCCGTAATGCGGTTGCAGGTGGTCGACGACCCCGATGACCCCTCGGGTCGAGGCGACGGTGTCGAGCAAGGGCTCGACCTCGTCGGGAAGGATCGGGCCGCTGACGGTCGCCTGGCCGTACAGGACCGATACCTGAATGTCGCTCGGTTTGGTGACGACCCGACCGATGGCCGACCGAATCCGCTCGGCGATGACCCGATCGGGCGCATGATCGCTGGTCAACAGGGCTCGGCCTTCGGCCACCAACCCCTGAGCCCGATTCCGGGTGTCTCGACCGGCCTTCCGTGAAAGGGTGTCGAGCTGGTGGAGCTGGTGGTCGAACTGATCACGGACCAGGGCTCGGCGACGACGCCCCCGATCGGGGTCGAAGTAGTACATTAAGCCGGCACCGATCCCCAGCAGGGAAAGCGCTCGTATCATGAGTCTGTCGGCCGTTGGATCGAGGAGCATCGCTCGATCGAGGGCCGTCCTTCTCTCTTGAGGTTGCAGTTGCGTGAGAAACCCGGAAGCGACGGATACCAGACTCTCATGCAGAGATCGTGCCGAATCACCCTGAATGTTCGGTGAATTCGCCTGATGAACGGCGATCGCCGGGGTGTGTTGGAGGTCACCATCGGGTCAGGAATCGCCCGAAAGGGCCAGTATCAGGACGACGACCCCCAGAATGATGAGCCCCCAGATGGCCAGCGTGACCAGTGCCATTCTGAGTTCGGGAGAGAGGTTCGGTAAGGTCCGCCGTCGAGGAGCCTCGGGTGTGCGGACGAGAGGAGGAAGATCCCTCGGCTCCGGTTCGGGAGACACCGGGGCGAGGCGCGAAGCGCTGGAGCTTGAGGAGACGCGGTTCGACTCGGTGGCGAGGGGCGCGTCGTCTCCGGAGTCGAGCCACGAGCGGAGGGCGAGGGCGAATTCGCCGATGGTCGGGAAACGGTCTTTCGGATTTCGGGAGAGGGCTTGGAGGACGATGGCGTCGAGCGTTGGGGAGAGATCGGGGCGGAATTGCCGAGGGGACGGGGGCGGTTCTTCGAGCTTTCGGTAAATGACCACGTGTGACGGCCCCTGAAACGGCCGACGGCCGCAAAGCAACTCGAACAGCACGACGGCCAGGCTGTACTGATCGCTGGCCGGAGGGACGTCTCCGTTGATGCCGGCGGCGACCTCGGGGGCCATGTAGCCGGGAGTTCCCATGATCGTGCCGACCTCGGTGATCGTCGCATCGCTTGGCCCGCGGTGCTGGGCGAGGCCGAAATCGGCGATCAGGACCTCGCCGGCAGCGTCGATCAGGAGGTTTGAGGGCTTGATGTCGCGGTGGACGATTCCCAGGTCGTGCGCGTGTTCGAGCGCCTCGGCCAGGTCGCAAATGATCTCGGCGGCGCGGCGGGCGGGCAGAGGGCCGTCGATCAAGAGTTCCGCGAGTGTCGATCCGGGAACGTAGGCCGAGGCGATGTAGTCGTGCCCCTGGTCGTCTTGTCCGGCGTCGAAGACCGGCACGATATGGCCGTGACGCAGCTTGCCGGCGGCTCGGGCCTCGCGGAGGAAGCGCTCGACGGCCGAGGGGGCTTCCAGAACCCCCGGATGCGGGACCTTCAGCGCCACGTCTCGATCAAGCTGGGGATCATACGCACAGTAGACCGCGCCGAAGGCCCCGGCACCGATTTCCCGCTTGATCACGTAACGCCCGACCTGGCGGGGCAGCTCCCGATCGGGCCGGGCCCGTTCCTCGGCCCCCTTGACCAGGGTGGTCAGTTCTTGCGTCTGGGCCGATCCGGTGCCGCCGATCGGCGAGGCGATGGGAGGGACGTCGGCCAGGTTGAACCGCGAGCCGCAGACTGGGCAGCGCACGGCATGACCGGCCAGCGACGGGTCGAAGCGGTTGATCCGCTCGCACGACGGGTTCGGGCAGCGGACGGTCACGGGCATTGCGAGCTCCCCGGTGGGATCGAGCAGCAAGACGGGGGGGTGAGGGCGGCTCCGGCACGGGTCCGGGGAGACGGCGTGGGAGGCCCAACGGGTTATCCTATGCCATGCTCGGCGCCTGGGCCAGCCGACGGCGACCAGCAAAGGAAGCCGCAATCGTGACGGTCGTTACGAATGGCGGAACATGTTCCAGAGCAGCCAGCCGCCGAGGATCACGGCGATCGCGTAGCCGGTCACCCCGAGCGGGAGGAGGCGAGGCCCGGCATCGACGATCAACGATGATCCGACGACCAGGCCGGCGATGACGATTCCGGCGGCCAGGGTGTTACCGGTCCGGGTCAGTTGCTTGACCAGTTGCTCGAATTTATGCAGGTCGAACGTCACCCGAAGCTCGCCGCGTCGGATCGATTCGAGCGATTGGCCGAGGACCTCGGGCAGCAACGTGGCCACGCGCTGCACATCCTCTGCGGTTCGGCCGGCCGCGGCGAGCAATCGCCACGGGCTATAGCGTTTGCGGGTCAGCGCGGCGACGTAGGGGCGGGCGTGGGTTGCCACGTCGAAGTGGGGGTCGAGGTGTCGGCCGACACTTTCAATGGTGATCAACGATCGGATCAAGAGCATCAGGTCGGGAGGCAAGCGAAGGTGATGGCTACGGATCAGGGCCACCAGTTCGCCAAGGAGTTTTGAGAGGTCGATGTTGTCGAGCGTCAGCTCGGAGTAGGTCAGGACCATCTCGCCGAGGTCGCGACGGAGGGCGCGGTAATCGACCCCCTCGCCGCTGATTTCCAGATCGTCGAGCGCCCGCATGACGCGGTCGGTGTCCTGGGCCATAAGTCCGAGCAGGAGGTCCGCAATGCGTTCGCGGGTGGGGAGGTCCATCTGGCCGAACAGGCCGTAGTCGAGCTGAACGACGATGCCGCCGGGCAAGACACGGAGGTTGCCGGGATGAGGGTCGGCATGAAAGAGGCCATAGGTGAAGATTTGCTTGGCCAGGAGGACTCCGCCCCGGACAGCGACCTCCTCGGGAGTGATCCCCAGGGCTCGGATGCCGTCGAGGTCGTCAATATCGACGCCGTCGATCCGCTCCATGGTGAGGATGCGGCCGCTGGAGAGGTTGTCGATCGTCTCGGGCACATAGACATGAGGCTCTTTCGCCAGTTGCAACTTGCAGCGCTGCATGGTGCGGCGCTCGGCGTTCAGGTCAAGCTCTCGCTTGAGATTGCGTTCGAACTCCTTGGCCAGGGCCATCGGTCGGGCGGCGGCGATCCAGGGAATTCGGCGCTCGGCGAGATGGGCGAGGTTGCGGAGGATGTCGAGGTCGGCCTGGACCACCTTCTCGATCCCCGGGCGTCGGATTTTGAGGACGACCGAGCGGCCGTTGAGCAAGGTCGCGGCGTGGACCTGCGAGATGGAAGCCGACGCCAGAGGGACCGGGTCAATCGCGGCGAAGAAGTTCTCGGGAGGGCCGAGATCCTCGCGGATGATGGCCTCGGCCTCGGCATAGGGAAAGGGGCGAACCTCGTCTCGCAGGAGGCTCAGCTCCTGGATGTACGAATCGGGCATCAGGTCCGGCCGGGTGCTGAGCAACTGGCCGAGCTTCACGAAGGTCGGCCCGAGATCCTCGCAGACCATCCGGAGCCGCATGGCGCGGTCGGCCGGGGGGATGTTCTCCTCACCCAGCGCGATTTGCTCCAGCGGACGGACGAGGCCCTCAATGTGAATGGCCGCAACGACGTCCTGATATCCGTAACGGAGCAGGGTCGAGAGGATTTGCCGATACCGCGGCAGGTCGCGGAGGTGGCCGACGGTTTCGCGAAGCACCGGGCAAAGCGCCTCTCATAGAAGAAGCAAACGATCGAGGGTCGAACCGTGAAGCTACCACGAACCGCGCCGGGTTCGTCGCGGCCGATCCGGTCCCCTCGACGCATCGATCAAGGAGTCGAAGGGAATTGCGCGGAGCGAGCCTCGGGGGATGCGCAACAGCCGTCGCCCCTGGTCGTGGTCAGCCGATAGCCTACCCGAGTGCCGCCGGAGGGCTCAAGCATTCCTTGCCGAAGCGGCCTGCCAAGGGCCTCTTGATGTGGGGAACGATCGGCCGACATACGACCCGGGGTTGTGGCGAGGTGCCCCTCCCGAGTAAACTGGTGCCACTGGAGTTCCTGAGATTGAATTCTTGATGTCAGGACGACCCCGGCCCGAAACCCTGGGAAGACCTCATGCCCGTCGATCAATCCGTCGAATCGCCCGTCCGGGTCATCGAAGACGCTGATGACCTGTCCGAGGCTCGGCTGGAAGCCGCCGGTTTCATCTTCCACGGTACGGTCCCTGAGCCCGATGCCCCTCGTCGGGCCGTTCGAGCGACGACCAACCTCTTGCACTTCGCACGATGCCCCAAGGTCGATCGGGGACAGAACGATCCGGACTTGCTCTGGTTCCGTACCATCCGGATTGCCAAGCGACACCTCGACGATTCTGTCGGCACGGGTCGCTGGAAGTGGTGCAAGCATTGCCAGCAAGAAGTCACCCAGCGATTGCTGAACGAGTGACCTGATGGTTCGGTCGGCACGCGATTGCTCCCGATCCTCGTGGAGCCATCGCGTTCGATCCGTGCCGAGCATCCGTCAGATTCCGAAGGCCCTTGCGAGGTTCGCTCGCTCGGGGCCCTGGGAATCCGGAATCTTGTAACACGAGCCCCGCGAGGCTCAGCCCATCGGAGCGAAATTGCTCCTCGAAGCGGGTCGGAAGCCGAACCCGGTAAGCTGTGCCGGTCGTTCCTGGGGACTGACCACGGGGCGATTCGCCCGAAGGGCGTTCTGCCGGGCCTGGATTTGTTCGAGCTGTGCCGCCCGACGCTGGGCGATCCGCTCACGCTGCGCCTCTCGGATCAAGGTCATCCGCTCACGCCAGGACGTGGCGGGCGCCTGGGTCCCCGGAATGATCCCACCGCCCGACACGGTTTCCCCGTCCCCAACCGTCGGAGCCGGGCCGGCCACGGAGAAGGTCCGGAGCGCCGGATTGACCGGGCCACCGTTCAGATTGACGCCGATGGTGGACCCGTCGCTGAAATTCAGGCGGATGAAGTAGGGTCGGCCGGTCTCGACCATGTACGGCTGCACGTAAAGCTCGGCCCGAGCGGTGCCGGGAGCGTGAATCAGGGCGGCCTTCCAGTAGACAGAACTGGCGATGTTGTATTGCCAGATCCCGCCTCCCCAGCCGCGGACCTCGGCCGAGACGATCGAGCGGTCGGTCGGCAGGCCGGTCAGGGCGAAGCCCACGTCCTGGTAACCGTCGGGAGCCGTCTGGCTGACCGATCGGCCCACGAGATCGACTCCGGCCCGCTGCCCGAGCCAGATTCCAGTCGGAGCGGGGAAGGCGGCTGTGATCGTTGCCTCGGCTCCCAGGTTCCCGGCGGCGTCGATTGCGCGGACCGTGACCGGAGTAGGGTCGAAGGGCAAGCCGCGGGCCAGGAACGAGGTCGCCCCGGCCAAGGGGATCGTCGGACCATTCCCCACGCGGTAGACATAATCAACGGCGTCAGACAACTGCTGGAACGAGACGCGACCGCCTCCCAGGTGGGTCAGGCCGGCGACCGGAGCGGGTGGCGTGGTGTCGATTCGCACCGTCAGGGCAGGCCCCTCGGTGGCATTCCCGGCGGCGTCGATCCGACGGATGGAAAGCTGATGCTCGCCGTCGGGTAGGGGGACATCGGGACGCAACGGGCCCGAGCCGAGGTTCTGCGCCACGTTCCGGCCGTTGTGGAGCAAGACGAGTCGGTCGAGGTTGGGAATCACCGCCTGGAAAGACGGCCGGTTCAGGCGGGTAATCCTGTCGGAGCTGGAAAGGCCGGTGTCCTGACCGGGGCCCAGCATCACGGCAACCGGATCGGGGGGCGTCGTGTCGATGGTGACGGTCAGCGGGTCGCCGAGCGTTGCGTTTCCGGCGGCGTCGATCCGACGGACGGCAAGCCGATGCTCGCCGTCGGGTAGGGGAGAGTCTGCCTGCAATGGACCTGGTCCGAGGCGTCGATCCAGCTCCGTCTCGGTCCCACCGACGAGGCGGACCAGGACGAACGTCTCGCTTGCATTCCCCTCGACGACGAGAACCGGCGCGGCGATGCGGGTCAGGCGGTCGGTGGTCGAGACGCCGGTGTCTTGCCCCGGCCCGAGTTTGGGGGTGACGGCTTCGGGCGAAGTCGTGTCGAGCGTGATCGTCAACCAGGATTCGGGGCTGGGACGGCCGTAGTCGTCGATTGCTCGGATGAAGATGGTTGTGGTGCCGTCGGTCAGGTTCTGCGGCAGGAAGCCGTTGGGGTTCAGGATCGGTTGGAAGGTGCTTTGACCTTCCCGACGGTATTCGAGACCGACGGCCCAGTCGGGGCGATCGACAGCGAGCCGAGGGTCAGAGGTCAGAAAGTCGCTGGGGCTCAGGCCAGTATCGGCAATCAGGCGCAGCCCTTTCGGAGCGATCAGCGGTTGCTCGGGCATGCGGATGAACTGGGTCGAGACGGCATCACCGTTGAAGGTCATCGACTCGGCCTGGATCGTCGCGCCGCTGGTGATCGAGGGGGGCAGCTTGACGACATTGCCGGTGACCGTCATCCGAATTTCGAGCGGGTCGATGGACAGAGGGTCGCCGAGGATCATGGCCGTCGGCGGGGTCACGGTGTTGAATTGCGAGAAAAAGGCCGGGGACCAGGCGAACAGGTTGTCCTGGATCTGGAGATCGACATAGGTTCGTCCCTCACTCCGTTTCCCCTGAGGGTAGCGAACGATCCCGGCGTCGAGTCCTCCCTGGCTGTCTTCGATCGTGTTTTCGATGAACCGGACGTCGAGCTGAGGGGTGTGCGTCCAGCCCCAGTGAACGGTCGATTCGGACGCGGCCGACTCGATCCGAACCGGAGCGCCGCCGAGCAAATGATTCTCGCGTACCTCAACGCCAAAATGGGCCCCGGCGAGGACGATCGGCGAGGCCTCGGAACCCCCTCGAACATCAACATAATTGTCTGCAATGATCAGATCCACGAAGCCCGACGATACCGAGACGGCCTCGATCGGCTGATCGGTCGGCAAGGGATGATCGAGTAAGAGGGTTTGCGGATCGATCACATGAGCGATGCGTCGCCACTGGCCGGCGCTGGGGCCGGAGAGGACCGCGACCACGTCTCCCGATCGGATGGCTCGGCCCTGAGGCGGCGGGATTTGGAGAATCAAGCCGTTGTCGGAGAGGGCCAGCGGCTTGCCTTCGAACGGGACGTGATAGGCCTCGGTGAGGATGACTTCAGGATTGTTCGGGTGGGGCTGCGGGTCGTCGTCCCTCGGGCCGATCCCCTCGACCCGATTGCGTACGACTCGCATGTTCGAGCCATCCTGGGTCAAAACCAGGAAGCGATAGGTCTTGCCCGAGCCGGGCAGGGGGGAGGCCACGTTGTCCCGGACGGTGACATCGTAAGCCCGGCTCATGGCGAAAACGTCGTGTGTCCAGGTGCCGGGCATCGCGCCGAGGTACGTATTGCCGGCGATCTCCCAGGGGCCGTTGAAGACCCGAACCGATCCGCCGCGCAACTGGTTGTCGAGCAGCCGGCCGTTCTCGGACGAGGTCAGATTGACGAGCAGCGCCGAGTATTCGAGCGAATCGCCCAGGGCCGAGACCGGCGGGCCTTGCAGGTCGAGATTGGAGAGGAGCAGGCCGACCTTGGCGGTCCCGGTAGTCTTGTCCCGAGCATCGGTGCTGAGAATGACCGCCGGCTCGAACGGGACCGACCAGTCCCAACGCACCGGGCCATCGAATCGCACGGCGAAGCCGTCGAGCGTTGTGTTGCCGTGATGAATGGTGATGGCCGAGGGCCAGGCCGGGGCGTCGCTCGCTTGCGAGAACACGAGGGTTGCACCGGGATCGGCGGAGATCTGGATGGCCCGGTTGAGGATTAAGGGGCGATCGAGGTCGTAAACTCCGCTCGACAGGTGGACCGCGCCAAAGCCATCAACGAGCGCTTGCAGATCGTCTCCCGGCCGAGCGACCACGCGCGATGCCTCTGGCCGAGGGGCCCGGAGAGTCGAGTCGATCGGTCCGTGTTCGATGCGGACGAGCGAGAAGGTGCCGTCGTCGTACTGGAGGCGAAGGGTCATCTCGCCCGGTTCGGCCTTCTCTCGGGCGGCAAAGGCGATTGAAGCACGGGTCGGGTCGTCCGGATCGCGTCGGAAGGTCAAGGGGCGGGACGAGGGTTCGATCGAGACCGGGGCAGTGATGGAGGCGTCGGTGTAGGCCCAGGTCGCACCTCGTTCGGTTCCGCTGAGCGAGGCGCCGACGACGGTTCGATCGGTCGGCAACCCTTCCAGGCTCACTCCGGCGGCGCCGAGGCCGGCGATTGGGTCGTTCGACTGGCCGAGCCACTGAGCAAGGATCGGATCGGATCGGAGGGGGACGCTCGGGGCAGGGGAGACGAGGAGGGTCGGATCGCTCGGCCCGGCGGTCAGATCCGCGAGTTCGATCGTGTTGTCGGCGTAAAAAATCGTGACGGTCAGGGGGAGGCCATCAAGGCTTTGCTCGGGCTGGAAGAACAGGGAGCCCTGCGTGGGGTCGGCTGCGTTTCGGACGAACTCGGCGTTGGGGAGCCCCTTGGGATTGGCCCCCGATTGCCAGGCGAGGCTGCCGGGCCCTCTGACGTCGATCGTCGTGATGGGGACCGTCGGCGAGAGGTTCGTCAGGGCGATGACGGCGTCCTGGCGACCGTCGGGGCCGACCGAGGCACCGTTGCCGACCCGGTCGGAGCCGTCCTGGCCAATCCAGGAAAGCTGCGCCGTGAGTTCGGGCATGCGGAAGGTTGGATCGGCGATCCCTCCGGCGAAGGAGATCAGGGTGGTTGATCCGTCGTCGAACCAGAGGCGGACGCTGAACGGCCGACCGACCTCGACCCGATTCGGCTCGAAGAACAGGTCGGCCTCGGGGGAGTCGTTGACCCGGACGAAGGCGGCGGCCCAGTGAACTCCGGTTCCGTTGTAGGTCCAGATGCCCCCACCATAGCCTCGGATCTCGGCCGAAGTTACGGTCTGATCCGTGGGGAGGTCATCGAGGGTGATGCGAATGTCCTGGACACCGTTGGGTCCGGGGGTGGTCGAGCGGCCGACGAAGTCGTGTCCATCCTGGCCGATCCAGGTTGCAATCGGTGCGAGACCGCTCAACAGAGTCCGGATTTCCAAGGTGTCACACACAGGTCGAACGGGACGCTTCCGTGACGTGCTCATGGCTGAGAATGCCGCATCTCAAAAGGTTACGTCGCCCGATCGATTCATCCCTGGTTGCGACAGATAGTCCGTATGCCTCCCTGGCTCGATCCCAATCGTGTTGTTGAGACTGCGAAACGCCTGTTCGCGTCCATTCCGAACGGACGCGGGAAACGGATTTGGGTCGTTCAACTCCAGCGGGCCAGGCCGATTTTTCCCGGAATTGAAGTTCCCTGAACCGGAATGAAGACTTCCAATCCAATTCCAGGCACGGACGACGATCGCGAACACTTGCCAGAACGGCAAGCGATCAAGCACCGATCACGATGGTCGGCCCGCGCCGAATCCTGGCGCCGAACGATTGCGGAGCCGAGGATTTCCGGGAGCGTGTCGGAGGCTCTTGTGGGTCCTTATTCGGAGCTTAACACGCGGTCTCCGATTCGGTCGGCAATTCCTCAAGATTGCAGGTTGGATCGTTCGGGCGGTTGCTGGAAGACGCCCATTGGTCGGGTGCGGCCGATGAGCAAAAACAGGATGATTCCCAGCGTCGGCACAACGCAGAAGATCAAGAGTGATAACCAGGTACGCCAGCTTCTCGGATCGGCTCGTTCCAGCAAAACGACCGCCGCCCAGGCCGCGGTTCCAAAAAAATCGAGCATGGCAAAGGCGAAGACGCGATCTTCGCGGAGCAGCTCCCAGAGCCGAGGAGAATCGAGGCCCACGGTTCGCTGAATCTCCCAGAGGAGCCAGAGCCCCAGCGGCGCGAAGCCGATGAGAAGGAGCCAGCCGGTGATCCTCTTGCGACTCGGTTCGACCGGCGGAGTGGTGGCGTTGGCGTGACTCATAGTGATGCCCAGGCTCCAAACAGTGAGAACGGGAAAGGGAGAGGGACTTGCGGTTGGATCGGGCCGCCGAACCCTCTCGGCTTCGGTGGCCTTGATGGTAGGATAGGCACCCTCATGGGCGATCGGGCATGATTCGTCCGATCGTTGCTCGGAATTGTCCGTCTCGCGCTCGTCTCGCTTGTCGATCGCTATCGAAAGGGACCGACCCATCATGACCGGATCGTCTGCCGCTGCCGACACGCGATGGGGATTTCTCGGGGCGGGGAAGATGGCCTCGGCCTTGATCCGGGGGATGATCCGGGCCGGAGTGGTGACGCCGTCGGCCATTGCCGTCAGCGATCCGATGGCCGAGGCCCGCGAGGCGATGGCGGCCGAAGGGGTTCTGGCGTGCGGTTCGAATGCCGAGGTGGCCGATCGGAGCGACGTGCTGGTGCTGGCCGTCAAGCCGCAGGCGATGACCGCCGCCCTGGACGAACTGGCCGGCGGAGGACGAGGGAAGCTGGTGATCTCGGTGGCCGCGGGCATTTCGGTAGCGACTCTCTCGGCGAGGCTCGGTCCTGAGGCCCGCGTGGTCCGTGTGATGCCGAACACGCCGGCCCTCGTTGGCGAAGGAGCGGCGGCCTACTGTTTGGGGCCAGGCGTTTCTGCTGACGATGAATCCCTGGTCCTTCGGCTTCTGGAATCGGTCGGCATTGCTCGACGCGTTCCCGAAGGATTGATGGACGCCGCGACCGGGCTTTGCGGCAGTGGTCCGGCGTTTGTGTACGCGATGATTGAGGCTCTTTCCGATGGCGGTGTGCGGGTCGGACTTCCTCGTGACCTTGCCACCGCAATGGCGGCGCAAACGGTGCTGGGAGCCGCCCGGATGGTCCTGGAAACCGGAGCGCATCCGGGGGCGTTGAAAGATCAGGTCACCAGTCCCGGCGGCACGACCATTGCCGGAATCCATGCGCTGGAACGTGGCGGCCTGCGCGCCGCCTTGATGGACGCCGTGCAGGCCGCCGCCTTGCGATCGGCCGAACTGGCCGAGGGCCGGTGACCGCGCTTCGTGTCACCGGCCCCGCGACCGACGGGGAGTGGCCCGCCGCTCAGAGGTTGCTTGACAGGCTGGCGATCTCGGGATCGGAGAGCGCCTGACCGACGGCAAAGAGCGAGGTGATTCTGCCGCCGAAGTGAGCCTGGCCGCTCGATTCCACGGGCCCCCCTATCTGCATCGTGGCGCCGTCGAGACTGGTGCCGGGGTCAACGGTGGCCACGGCGCCCGAAGGGACTCCGTCAAGGAACACCTGGAATGCGGTGCCCTGGCGCCGGACCCCGACCATCACCTCAACCCCCGGCGAAATCGAGGCCGAGGAGGTTGCGGTGACGAGCGTTCCTCCCGCTGGTCGGTACGAGGCGACGACATGGCCCGTTGGGGCGATCGCCAGCCGGTTGACGACGCCGGCGAGGGGATCGGCCTCGGTGAAGATGACGGCAGGGTTGGTCGTCGGCAGGGCGTTGAGCCGCACCTTGCCCAGCAGGGTGAAGTGCGAGCGATTGCCGACGATCGGCGCGGCGCGGCTCAGGCGATCGTCGAGGCCGTCAAAGTCGAGGCCGCCCGTCGATTGCCAGGTCGGCCGCTGGTTGGCCGTGTCCTGAGTCATTCGGATCGAGGCGATCTGATCGACCCAGGATTGGACCGGATCGAGGGGGTCGGCCGGGCCGGAGATGATTCCGTCGGCGGCGACCGGGTTATTCGCGGGGGTCAGATGGTTCGACCCGTGGGAGTCCTTGCGTTCTCCGGAGCGCTCGTCGAGTTCCCAGAACGACACCAGACCCCAGATTGATTTTTGCGAGGCGGAAAGCTGGCTGTACGAGACGCCCGCGCCGCCGTTGTAAAGGGTGGCGTGAAGCTCGTTGATGATCGTGCCAATCGATGCCGGTTTCCCGAAAACAACCTGGTCGAGCCGTCCGGAGTGGAACCGGTCGTAGGTCGGGGTGGTTGACACCTGCGAAGCACCCAGCAGCAAGGGAGCGTTGGTCGGGGTGATCGCGTTGGCGGGGGTGTTTTCATCGGTGGCCGCCGCGTTGATCCGGATTCGGATCTTATTCGCGGCGTAATCGCGCCAGGCAATAACGAAATACCATTGTCCAATCGACGCCGCGCCGAAGGCGTTTGCGGCCACGTTGTTCGAGGCATTCGCGCCGGCCGTGCGGAAGAAGAAGCGATTCGAGGCAAACGCGCCGGTCGAATCGTAGCCCAGGATCCATTCCCGATCGCTCGGGGTGGGCTGCTTGCACGCGAAGGTCAGAATCCCTGACGCGTCGATCCGTGCCCAGGTTGCGATGAAGAAGTCGGTTCCGCCGGCACGAAGCGCGGTGTTGCTCGCGGCGGAGAGGAACTGGTTGGTTCCGTTGAACTGCGAGGCTCCGCGAGCGCTGACCCCCGACGCGGCGTCGAGCCAGAGTAAGCGGTTCGGAGCGGTTTCGGGGGTCACGATCGGCGGCGGCGGCGGCGGTGGCGGCGGCGGCGGTTCCGACGGAGTCGATCGCGTAGGTCGGAGGTAGTACATTCGACGTTGGCTCACAGGTGTCTCTCCAGAGGCCTCTCGGAAAGGGACGCAAACCGTCCGTCTCGGAGGCAAGGGGGTGCGTGGTTGCCGGTTGGCAACGCGATGGCTCATGCCTGGGGTGTGGTTCGTGGTCTGGGTGCCGACGACGTTGTCAGCGAACGAACCGACCGGTCGCTCCCGATCCGGTGCCAAGGTCCGACATTCTTTAACTATCGTGGAGTTTGCGGATCTCAGTCACACAAAATGGGAAGTTTGGTGCTCCGGATGGGGGGCAGGCAGGCGGCGTTGACAGTTTCTGGAGGAATCTGCTAGGGTTCCGGCGCTCGAAGGAGGGGATGGATTTGCGAGGCCCCGAAGAACGACGAGCACGTCGAGGCACGCAATGGCGTCTGCCTCGTCTCCGGCCGTCAAGGCCCCAGGATTCCGGTGAGTGAAGTTGCCATGTACATCGTCACGGGAGCTGCGGGGTTTATCGGCAGTAATGTTGTCCACGCCCTGAACCAGCGAGGCGTTTCGGACATCCTGGCCGTCGACACCCTTCAGCACGGCGACAAGTTCCGGAACCTGCGCGACCTGGCGATCGCCGATTACATGGACATCGCCGAGTTCCGCGAGCAGATCCGCAAGAACGCTCCCTTCGGCGGTCAGGTCCATGCGATCCTCCATCAAGGAGCCTGCGCCGATACGACCGAGTCCGACGGCCGCTACATGATGGACAACAACTTCACCTTCTCGAAGGAGTTGCTCCACTGGGCGACCGATCGGAACGCGGCCCTGGTGTATGCTTCGAGCGCCTCGGTTTACGGCAACAACACCATCTGCCGAGAGTCGCCCGAGTGCGAGAGTCCGCTGAACGTCTACGCCTACTCGAAGCTCCTGTTCGACCGCTACGTGGCCGCCAACCGATCGCGGTTGACCTCGACCGTCGTCGGCCTGCGGTACTTCAACGTCTACGGACCCCGCGAAGGGTTCAAGGGGCGGATGGCCTCCATGGTCTCTCAACTTCACCGGCAGCTGGCCAAGGATGGGGTCGCCCGGCTGTTCGAGGGGACCGACGGCTACGAGGCCGGCGAGCAGCGCCGCGATTTCGTGTTCGTTGGCGATGTGGCCCGGATCAACCTGTTCTTCGCCGAGGGGCCGCAACGTGTCGGCGTCTTCAACGTCGGCACCGGAGCCAGCCGGAGCTTCAACGACATCGCCCAGATCGTGATCGACGAACTGGGCCGGGGGAGCATCGAGTACATCCCGTTCCCCGAGTCGCTTCGGGGCAAGTATCAGTCGTTCACCCAGGCTGATCTGACGCAGTTGCGGGCCGCCGGGTATGATGCGGCCTTCACGACCCTGGAGGAGGGGATTCGGCAGCTCATGGCCGTTTCCGACTCCTGAGTGCGTCCTCGCCTCGCGATCTGAGGCGAACGCGCCGACGACCCGTTGCACAAAGGCCGGTGAGGCAGGATGCCTCCCGAGGTGAGCCCGCCGATAAGGGCTTCCGGAACCACACAAAGGAGTGTTGCCCGTGATCGACTGGTCGAGCGTGCGGGCCCTGGTTCTCGGCGATGTGATGCTGGACCGCTATCTGGAGGGAGATGTCAACCGCATCTCTCCCGAAGCGCCCGTTCCCGTCGTGCGATTGACTCACGAATGGTATCGACCGGGAGGGGCGGGGAACGTCGCCGCCTCGCTGGCGGGGCTCGGGTGCCGGACGACCCTGGCCGGGGCCGCCGGGGAAGACCCCGAGGTCGATCGCCTTCGTCGCGCGTTGTTCGACGCCGGCGTGGCCGATTGCGCCCTGGTCGAACGACCCGGTAGCCGGACGATCTGCAAGACTCGGGTTGTCTCGCATGGCCACCATCAGTTGCTTCGGCTCGATCAGGACGGCGGGCGGAACGACTTCCGCGCCGCCGGAGACGACCTCCGCCAGCGATTGCCGGATTTGCTGGCCGATCAGGACGTGGTGGTTCTCTCCGACTACGACAAGGGGACGCTCACCCCGGAACTCGTCCGGGCGACGATTGAGGCCTGCCGAGAGCGGGCAATTCCTTGCATCGTCGATCCGAAACAGCTTGATTTTCGGATTTACTCCGGAGCGACTCTGCTCACCCCCAACCTGCTCGAAGCCCGACGCGCGGTGGGCCGATCGCTCGAGGATGACGAATCGGTGGGCGAGGCCTGTGCTGAGCTTCGAGACACCCTTGGCCTCGACGCCATGCTGATCACGAGGGGGGCCGACGGCATGACGCTGGCCACCGGC
The DNA here is from genome assembly GCF_009177065.1 of Tautonia marina. Classification (NCBI taxonomy): domain Bacteria; kingdom Pseudomonadati; phylum Planctomycetota; class Planctomycetia; order Isosphaerales; family Isosphaeraceae; genus Tautonia; species Tautonia marina. The sequence continues at coordinate 83,024 of NZ_WEZF01000020.1, read as the reverse complement.
AGCGCCTTGCATCACTTTCCGGCCGAGGTCCGACAGGTGGCCGACGTGACCGGAGCGGGCGATACCGTCGCGGCCGTGCTGGCCGCCTGCCTGGGTGGGGGCCTTCCGGTCGATCAGGCCTGTCGGGCCGCGAGCGTGGCGGCGGGGATCGCCGTGGGGCATCCGGGCTGCTACGTCGTTCAGGGGGCTGAGCTGGACTGGGCCTTGCGCGGCTGCTCGCCGAAGGTCCGGTCGATCGAGGCTGCCGCGCGGTGGGCTGCCAGCCAGCGGCGGGCGGGTCGCTCGATCGTTTTCACCAACGGCTGTTTCGACATTCTCCACGCAGGACACCTGACCTGCCTGGAGCAGGCCCGGCGCCTGGGAGACGCCCTGATCATCGGCTTGAATTCTGATGCCTCGGTGCGCGGCCTGAAGGGGCCAGAACGACCGGTGGTCCACGAGAATCACCGGGCTGCCCTGCTGGCGGGCCTGGCCTGTGTCGATGGTGTGGTGGTCTTCGACGATCCGACCCCCGAGCGGCTCATTCAGGCGATCGAGCCCGATGTGCTGGTCAAGGGGGGGGATTACACGGTCGATGGGATCGTGGGAGCCGAGATTGTCCGGGCGAAAGGCGGGCGAGTCGTCACCATTCCGCTGGTTCCGGGCCTGAGTACCACGTCGATCCTCGCTGCCTCTCGGGCCGCCGAGAACCGCCGAGTGGCAAGCTGACGGGGTAGACTCCTGGGGCCGATCGGGGCAGAATCGGGCGATCGGGGAAGCGTCGTTGGCGTCCCGATCGCTTCGCTTCGAGTGACTTCGATTCGATGAACCCAGGGTGTTCCCGTGATCGACCGTACCCTTGGCTCCGTTCTCCTCGGTGTGGTTTGCGCCTGGCTTCTGATTCCCGTGAGAGCCGATGCGCAGCAACCCGACGTGTTCGCCGATCTCCCTGCGACGATTGCGTGCGAAGGAACCTATCCCAAGCACCTGCAGGGAGTTTGCACGAATGACCGAGACGCCCTGTACTGGTCCTTCACGGTAGATCTGGTCAAAACCGATCTCAGCGGCAAGGTGATCCGTCGCATGCCGGTGGCCGATCATCACGGCGACCTTTGCTACCACGACGGCAAGATTTACGTGGCCGTGAACCTCGGGGCGTTCAACCAGCCTGCCGGCCAGGCGCAGTCGTGGATCTACGTGTACGACGCCGAAACCCTCGATGAACTCGGCCGCATCGAGATTCCCGAACTGGTCCACGGGGCAGGGGGAATCGCGTATCAGAACGGGACGTTCCTCATCGTCGGGGGTTTGCCGGAAGGGATCGAGGAGAACTACCTCTACGAATATGACGAGTCGCTCGCCTTTCGACGGCGGATTGTGTTGCCGTCCGGTTACACGAGGCTCGGCATCCAGACGGCCGCATTTGCCGACGGCCACTGGTGGTTCGGCTGCTATGGATCACCGCCGGAATTGCTGAAGACCGATCGGAACTTCCGGATCGTCGGCCGCTGGAACCTCGACGCGGCACTCGGAATCGTCGGCATCGGCGACGGTCGGGTGCTGGTGGCCTCAGGGCCTCGGGACGAGGAGGGCAACCATCTCGGGTTCGTTCATGTGACCAAGACCGACGAGACGACGGGTTTCCGACGCATCGACACCTCCGATCGCTGAGGCATCTCTCCCATGAGCCATCACCCATTGCCGGAACCGATCGGGCGTCGGGCCTTTCTCGCCGAAGGGGTCTTGCTGCTGGGATCGGCGAGCATGACCGGACAGACGACCATTGCCGCCTCTGCCTTGCGGGGCCGATCGCGTGATGAGCGCTCCGTGCTCCGCTTCGGCCTGATCACCGACCTGCACTACGCCGACAAGCCTCCGGCCGGCTCGCGGCACTACCGCGAAACCCTGTCGAAACTGGCCGAGGCCGCCGAGCGATTCCAGCAGACGAAGCTCGATTTCCTCGTCGAGCTGGGTGACCTGATCGACGCCGCCGAATCGGTCGAGGTTGAGCTGGGCTATCTCGACCGCATCGATCAGTCTTTCTCAAAGATTGCCGAGCGACGGGTTTATGTGCTGGGTAATCACTGTGTCGATACGTTGACCAAGGAGGAGTTCCTCGGCCGGGTCGGTCAGGAGCGGTCGTTCGGCTCGTTCGACGCGGGTGGGTTCCACTTTGTCTGGCTCGACTCCTGCTTCCGGAGCGATGGCGAACCGTACGGCCGGAAGAATTCGGTCTGGACGGATGCGAACGTGCCCGAGTCTGAGCGGGACTGGCTCCGCGACGACCTCGCCGCCACCGAGTTGCCGACCATCATCTTCGCCCATCAGCGGCTTGATGATCCCGGCCCGCATGGCGTTCGGAACGCGGAACAGGTTCGGGAAATCCTCGAAGCCTCCGGAAAGGTCCGGGCGGTCTTCCAGGGGCACAGCCACCAGAACGACTTGCGGGAGATCGGCGGGATTCCCTACTGCACCTTGGTGGCGATGGTCGAAGGGTCTGGGCTGGATCAGAACGGCTACGCGGTGGTTGAACTCCTCGACGACGGCACCATCCGCGTTGATGGGTTCCGTCGCCAGGCGGATTACGCGTGGCAGGAGGAGGCTCGCCCCGGAGCCGGGTAATCGGACCCCGTCGTCGATGCGCAGATCAGTCCGGCCGGTCCAGAGGGGCGCGGTCGAACGGCTCCTCGTCCCAGGTCAGGCCGGCGGCGGCAAGGTCGGCGGGCGAGAGGTCGAGGAACCGGGAGAGCAAGGAGTCTCTGCCCCAGTCCTCGTTCTCGATCGCCTCCAGAGGGGGGAGATCCCGAACCCCGAAGCGATGGGAGAGCAGGTCATAGGCCTCGGCCACGCCAAGTTCGACAATCGGAATGGGGCGTTCAGGGTTCGACTCAGGGCTCATGACGGGACCCAGCCTTCCGGTTCCGATTGCTTCGGCGTCCTGAGAGGTTTGCTTCAAGCCCGGACCTTACGAGCGGACCCAGGGGCGGGGATTTCGGAACCCGATCGGATCGGGATCATCGATCACGATCACCGGCGCGAGTTGCCAGACCCCTTTGCCCCGGTAGATCCAGGAGTAGCCGGCCGGAGCATCGGAGGCGCGCAGGCGTTGCTCCTCGGCCCGAACCTGACTCAGTTCGGATCGAGCGGCGAGGTAAATAAAGGCGGCCAGCACCAGCTGCATGAGCAGGATCGGCGAGCCGGTCAGGATCATTGCCACCAGGCAGGCGATGCCGGCGAAGATGGCCAGAGCCTGGCCGATGGCCGCGGCAATCTCGGTGGCTCGCAGTCGACCAATCTGGCTGCTCAACAGGGCGCGAAGCACCCGGCCGCCGTCCATCGGGAAGATCGGGATCAGGTTGAACCCGGCCAGGATCACATTGACCATCAATAGATCCGCGAGTAACGACCCGATCGACCCGGCGGCAAGCTCAGGCGTGAGGACGCCGAGCAGCCCCCCCATCGCCAGGAGCATCAAGGCCAGAACCACATTGACGGCCGGACCGGCCAGGGCGATCAGCAACTCGGCTCCCGGGGCGCGAGGCATGCGATGCAAGCGGGCGACCCCACCGATCGGATAGAGCGTGATGTCCTCGGTCGGAATCCCGTACCGGCGGGCCATCAACGCATGACCCAACTCATGCAGGACGACGCATCCGAACAGGGCTGAGACGACCAGCACTGCTCCCACTTCCTGACTGAAGAGGACCAGAACGGCCATCATCAGCAGGAACGTGGCATGCAGATACAGATCAATTCCAGCAACCTGGCCGATCTTCCACGACAATCGGATCATCGAAAAACCCTTCGCACCCAGAAAACTCCCATTCATTCTAGGCACGCTCGATCATCTCGGGAAGTTCATCTTCAATCGGGACTGAAGGAAGGGCGGGGGATTACGCCTTGCCTTAGCGCGATTGCTCTGGGCTCAGCTCACCGTTCCAGGATGCCGGGACGAGGCAAGGGGAAGCCCTTGACCATGACCTCAAGTTTTGGCCAACGTTGGGCTTCGGTCACGACCTCGAAGCCGCGTTCGTCCACGACGATCGTATCTTCCGACCGGGCGGGGCCGACGCTGGGCGTCCATCGTACCGGCAAATGCGACGTGAACGGGAACGACGTTTCGGGCAACAGGGGACGCTCGACCGGGCGATAGCCAATGATCGCTCCTTGCGTGGCCAGTGTCCACTCGTGCGGATGCCCAAACTTTTCGTAGATGCGTCGGACCCGGCGGAAGACGTCGGCGACCGTCTGGCCAGGGCGGGAGAAGTAGATTGCCGTGGCATCGACCATCGCGGCGACCGCCAGGGCCTCTTGAACTGCCTTCGGAACCGGGCCGAACGAGACGATCCGGGTGACGGCCGCGCACAGGCCGTGCCTTCGGCCGATCGCCGTAATGGTCGCCATCCGCTCGATCGGGACCGACTTGAAGGTTGGCTGACGGTAGCGACGTGCCCGGTCGTCTCCGGCCACACAGAGATCCACCGGCGTGACCCCTTCGCGGAGCATCCGATGGGCGAGGTGGCCGGCCAGGTCGGCCTCGGTTTCGCGAGGGTGGAAGTTCCGGCATGTTGCCTCGACACAGAGCGTCATGGTTCGCCCCAGCTCTCGGAGGCGCTGCCGTTCCAGCTTCGTCAGGGTCAGGCGAAGCGCGCCGAGCCCATCCTGATCGACCGCGAGATTCAGGCCATGCGTATCGGTGACGACCTTCTTGCTCCGGCTCAGGGCCGCAACGTTTGCCTCGACTGGCTCGTGCCAGGGCCGCTCCTTGAGGTGAAAGCCCAGGCCGGCCACTTCCTCCTCGAAGATCCGGGGACTTTGTACATTGTCGGTCAAGATCGCGCGTGACTGACGCGTGACGAACACGAGCGCCGAGGCCCGTTCCGACGAGGCCAGATGCCGCCGAAGCTCTCCCCCGGCCGTGAACCACGACACCGACTCGGCCCGCCCCAGAACGGCGGCATCGTAGCCGTGGCGCTCCAGGAACTCGACGACGCGCTGATGCTTCTCGTCCACATCGGCCCGGCGCTGCATCAAGTCCGGGTCGAGATGATCGGCCGCCGGATCGGCCAGCACAGGGAGCGTTTCGGTATGGGGATGGTCCTCGGCGGTTTCCAGGACCCGGCGTTCGGTCGCAATCTCGCCGCTGCTGGGGTTTCCGTCGTCGTCACCAAGGTTGAAGTAGACGTCTCCGACCCGAATTTCGGTTGACACGGCCGTTTCTCCTCCTCCTCTGGTCGATCACGCGACGGGTGATCGCATCAAGGGGTCCCCGGTCGGTTTCGGGGCTCCGGTCGGTTTAGGCTCGCAGAAATTGGGCCAGTCGGATTCATCGTATGGAAACGAGAGATTAATGCTTGCGTGATGCTGAATCTCTGGTCGTCGAGACCGCCGTCGTCGTATGCAAACGTTTAGGTATTGGTCGTCAGTCGTGACGATTCGAGAGAGAGGTGGTGAGGGGGTGACTTGAATGGTGGTTCAGGCCGCCGATCGAATCGCCCGGTGATTGAGCCTATGGTTCCACGCCGCCTTCGGAATTGCAAGAATCTGGCGTCGTGGGCGATTCGATCTGATTCGGACCGTTCGAGGAGGCCCTTCGAAAGCGAAAGTCGCAGAACGGTGCCCCCTCCAGGATCGTTTGAGATCGGGACAGCTTGATCTCGGGATCGAACCCGGAGGCGAGGGCCGCATCTCGGCAACAGGATAGACTGGCCCCGAGCGTACCGAGACCCAGCCGATGGTACATCTCGGCGTATCGGCAGCGGGTCACATTAAAGTCGAGCCGCTCGGCCGACTGCTCCAGCAGCTCGATTTCCAGGGCTCCTCCCTCGGTCCAGCGATCGAGCGTTCGGGCGAAGCCGATCAGGCCCTCGGCGACGCCCGACCGGGCCAGTTCCGCTCCCGAATCGTGCGCCAGCCCCTCGACCACTCGACGCAACAGGGCCATCGTCCGTTCGTCTCCCAGTTCCTCTCGGACGGCTTGAATCAGCGGAGCGACGATCTTTCCCTCGATTTCTCGCTGTTCGAGCAGTGTCATCCGTCGAGATGGCGGCGGTTGTTCATCCATCACCGCGTCCTCCCCTCGGGTTCCGAAGCCGTCGATACCTCTTCCACCGAAAGTGTACCTCCGATTGCCACCAAGAACCCGTCCGCGTTTGGAACGGTCGTGATTCGGGAACCGACCAGATCATTGATGAATGAATTTTCAACCTCCGGAATTCACTTGACCTGGGGTTGCATGCACGCTCTGATTGGGGGTGAGCCAGGGAGAAGAATGACAGGATGAGAGATCTGCGTCCTTGCAAGTGAACATCTCCCGGTCGGCGATCGTCCGAATGGAATACGGGAAAGGTGTTCCCACGACCCGGCATCGGCCCGGATTGGTCGATCTCACAGCCCAGCCGGAGGAGGCCCGCCATGTGCTGCCCGTCGATGATTGGCCCGGTCTGGATCGTCTCGCTCGGCCTGAGCTTTGGAACTGGCGTTTCCGACGCGCCCCCACTTGACCCCGCCAAGGCCGCCTACCAGGCTGCGGCCGCGGCCGCCGGACGCGATGCCGACGCACAGCTCCAACTTTCGCTCTGGTGCGAGGCCCAGGGCCGACTCTCGGAGGCGCAGCATCACCTCGCCCTGGCCGTGTTGATCGACCCCGACCACGCCGCGGCTCGGGCTCTGATGGGTCGCGTACGGTTTGGCGAGTCGTGGGTCCGGCCGGGAGACGTGCCCCGTCGCTACACTCCCGATCCCGACCGGGCCGCCCTCCGCGAGGAGTACGAAGGCCGCCGCTCCCGGCTCGATCCGACCGCCGACGCTCACTGGAAGCTGGCCCTCTGGTGCGAGCAGAAGGGGCTGCTCGACGAGGCCACGGCCCACTTCACCGCCGTCACCCGGCTCAATCCGAAACGAGAGGCCGCCTGGAAGCGCCTCGGATATACGCAGAAGGATGGCCGCTGGCTGACCCAGGACCAGATCGCCGTCGAGGAAGCCGAGGCCGCCGCCCGGGCTGCCGTCGAGGCCGAGTGGCGTCCCCGCCTGGAGCAATGGGCCGCGATGCTCGCCGACCCCGCCCGCCGCGGTGAGGCGATCACCGGGCTCGGTTCGGTCGATCACCCGCTGCTCGTCCCGGCGGTCTGGTCGGTGCTCGTCGCCGGCCCGCGTGCTGATCAGCCGGCCGCGGTGCAGGTTCTCGGACAGATCGATGCCCGAGACGCCTCTCGGGCCCTCGCGCAGCTCGCTGTCCTCAGCGACGATGCCGAAGTCCGTCGTGTGGCCACCGAGACGCTTCGCCGCCGCGACCCCCGCGAATGGGCCGGTCCACTCGTGGGTTCGCTCCGCGATCTGTTTCGATACGAGGTCCGCCCGGTTGGCGGCCCCGGTTCGCCGGGCGTGCTCTACATCGAGGGGGAGAAGTTCGATACCCGTCGCTTCTACGAAGTCCGTGCCACGACTGCGTTTCGGCCACCGATGCCTGGTGAGGTGGCGGCGATTGGTCCTGACGGAACGGCCTACGGGATGGTTCCGCAAATCGCCTTTGGGCAACCCAGCGCCGAGGTTTCGAACCTCGCTGGCCGACTGGCCTCGGATCCGCAGAACGCGGTCTCAATTCTGAAGGAGGAGGCGACTCGTCGGAACGGAGCGTCTCAGCTGACCCCGACTGCCGGGCTCTTCCTTCGAGGTGCCATTCCGCTGGCCTCCGATCCTCTGGGAAGCTGGGCGGTGGGGGGACACCTGAGGCCGATCCAAGACAACGCTCTGCGGAATTACCTCTTCTTACAGCAAGAAACGCTCAATGCTCAGCAGCGCCTTGAGGCGGATCTCCGCTTCATCGAGGAGACAAACGCCGCGATCGTGAAGACGAACCAGCAAGTTCTGCCGGTCCTCCAGCAAGGGACTGGGCTCGAATCCGGCCTTGATCGCCAGGGCTGGCAGGACTGGTTTCTCAACCAGATCGGCTTCCAGGCCCATCGGGGGCGGGATACCGCTCGCCGCCCGATCATCGATCAACGGGTCATGTTCGGGCAGCTCACGACGTCGTGCTTCGCGGCTGGGACGCCGGTTTGGACCGATCGGGGGACCGTCCCCATCGAGGACCTTATCTTGGGCGACCTCGTCCTCAGCCAGGACACGACCACCGGAGCCCTTTCCTATCGCCCGATCATCGCCACGCACCACAACCCACCGAGCAAAACGTTTGAGGTTCGCATCGACGGCGAGACGATCGTCGCCAGCGAGTTTCACCGCTTCTGGGTCGCAGGCCGGGGCTGGGTGATGGCCAGGGATCTGGACGTCGGCGACGTGGTCCGGGCGCTCGGCCGGACCGCTGCCGTCGAGGCCATCGACGACGGCCAGGTTCAGCCGGTGTTCAACCTCAGCGTGGCCGATTCGCGGAGCTTCTTCGTTGGGGAACTGGGCGCATTGGTGCATGATAATTCCCTCCCCTCGGCGACGATCGCTCCCTTCGACGCCGTGCCCGACCTTGCGGCGCTGAAGCTCCTTGAGGCTCCTGAGGCCGACTCGGGAGGCTGAATCAATTGACAGCGGCCCTCCTCCCCGCGAAGATCCAGAAAGAGGAGAGGAGGAGGTTGCCGCCATGCCAGGGATTCTGGATCGCGTCGAAGACCGGGGAGACGGCCTGGTTTTGCTCGGCTCTGAGGTCGCGGTTGCCGAGGCCGTTGATCGGCTCGAAGCTGGAGAGAATGCCGAGTCCGTCCGTCGGGCCCTGGGGCTGCGCGCGGCTGACCTGGTGGTGGCCATCGCCTCGGCCGGACTTGGTCCTGGAGACGATGATGGCCCCCCCCTGGTTCACGAGCGTCCTCGCCGCCCGAAGCTGGCGGAGGCCGTCTCGGAACAGAACCTTGTGGCCCTGTTCCCGGACGCCGACCGCCCGAGCCTGCTGGCCCTCGCCAGCGGGCTATTGCAGATCCTCGATGCCTGGGAGGCAAGTCACAATGCGGCCCAGGAAGCCGACGATCGGGGCGAGCGTACCACGTCGCTTTACTGGCATGGGATCGCGCACCGTCGCGAGCCCGACCCCGGTAATGCCTCGTACTGGTTCCGTCGCGTCGGCCGCCATCCCGACTTTGTGATCCTGGCGGAGGCTGCCCGACCGCTCCTTCGCGATCATGGCGACGACGCCCTGACCGCTCGATTGCTCCGCGACGGTTGGGACCCCTTTGCCTTCGTTGACTCCTGTACGGCGGCCCGTTCGGAATCCCCTTCATCCGCTGTCCTGGGGCGGATTCAGCGGCAAGAAATGGCGATTCTGCTGTCCACTTCCTTGCGGCACGCCGATCGCTGAGCTCTGTTTTTCTTCGTTGGTGGGCTTCGACCGCCTCGCCTCGACTTCGAGGGGGGACCGTGAGCCGCCCATGTTCGCTTCACCTTCCCCGGGTTGTCGGGCTCCCGAGAACCGCCCGACTCAAGAGGAGATGGTCATGCATGTCCAGCTGAACACGAACAATCACGTCCATGGGTCCGCCGATCTGGCCGACCGCATCCGCACCGAGGTCGAAGATTCGCTCAGTCGGTTCGGCGAGCAGATTACCCGCGTCGAGGTCCACGTCAGCGACGTTAACGGCTCGACCAAGTCGGGAATCGACATCAAATGCACCATCGAAGCCCGCCTCGCCGGCCTGCAGCCGATTGCGGTGACCGATCAGTCGACCAATGTTGACGATGCCGTCACCGGCGCGCTCAAAAAGCTGGAACGCTCGCTCGACAGCACCACCGGCCGCCTTGGGCACGTCAAGGGACGCACCTCCTTCGGGGGCGATCAGGAGATCTGAGGCGTCTGCACGAGAGCAGGGGGGGAGCCTGAACGGCTCCCCCCGTGGAGGGCTTCATGGCCTTTTGACGTAAGGCGGCTCAGCGGGTTTTGGGAGCCGACTCCTGATCGTCCTGAGCGAGTTGGCGTTCCCGTTCGAGCTGAATCTCGAAGGGATCGGGGGTTCCCCGGGCGTAGCGCTGAAGCAAGGCCGCGGTGGGATCGGCCCGGTGGCGATCGGGAGCCAGCCGAGCCAGCACGCGGTTGTAGAGCAAGGTGACCGAGCCTTTCGGCCGTGAACCGCGATGCTGCTCGATCGCCTGCAGCGACTCGATCAACGGCCGCTCTTTCACCACGAACTGGTAAATCCCCCACCAGGCCGGGGTGCGGTCCATGCAGGCATGGCAGTGCAGCAAGATGGGCCAGGCTTCGGGATCGTTCGCCAGGCGGAGCGTTTCGTCCATGAAGGCCTCGGCCTTGCTGGCTTCGACCGGGCTTCGGATGAAGTGGATGTCGTGGGCCTGGGCGAAGGCGATTTCGGCGTCGAGGTGCGGGCTGCGTAACCCGGGCAGGTCTTCCTGGAACAGGTTAATGATGGTCTTGAATCCGTGCCGCCGATGGAGCACTTCCAGCCCTTCGCCGTGCGGCATTGCGCTGATGTAGATCTTCCCCGGATCGATCGCCCGGAAGCGTTCCAGGGGCCGGTGATACCAGAAGACCGTCAGCCCGACGACGATCAGGCCGACCGTCCCTCCCACGACCGCAACTCGCGTCCCGACCCGAGCAATTCGAGGAGTCGGCACCGACGGTCTCATGCGGATCAAGGCTGCCAGCCAGAGCCAGGCCGCGCCGATGGCCGCCCAACGGGTCCAGAACCCTCTCGGCTCGGTGGCGGGCCACTCCAGGGCTCGCAGACTGGCCAGCACTCCGGCCACAACGAGCATCGGCAAAATTCCCGATCGCTTCGCCCGCAGCATCAGCAACGGCCAGGCCCGATCAACGCCTCTGATTCCGACGGCGATCATCCCGAGCAGCGCCAGGCCGGCCACGGCGATCGCCCCTCGCAGAGCGTCCGGAGCGTCAGAGTCGAACACGACCCGCCAGCCCAGGCCATGCCAGCCGTCGAACGTCGGCCACGGATTCGTCACCGACCAGAAGCTCACGAGCGAGACGCCCAGCGCTGCGATCCAGAGTGAGCCGCCCGGCCCGACGGCGCGCCGACGGGTCACCCCAAAGATCGAGAGCGCGACGGCGCCCGACGCAAGGTACATGGCGATCCGGTCGAGCGTATCTCCCGGTTCGGCCACGCGATACGCCGCCGGAGGATAGGCGCTGAAGGTCGGCCGGACGACCTCGGGAAATTCCCGATCGACGCCGCTCGGGAAGATGGCCAGGTAGCCGATCGCCGGGACGAGCGCCAGGGCCAGTACGATCCAGGGCCAGTGTCTCCGGATGATCCGGGCCCTCGGGGATTCTGGGCTCGGTTGCATCTGCGATCCTCCTTGAGCGCGAGCGGGGCCAGGGTGCAGCGCGTCCCGATCCCTTCGAGCCGGGACGACCGATCGCCCGTTGTACGGTCCCGAGGCGATCGAGCAAACCCCAATCCGCAACGCAGATCACCCCGCCCTGGCTTCCTCCGAGTCCGTCGCGGGAGCAGGAGAAGCCGTCTCGCCGGCCAGGGGAATCCGACCTTCAGGGCTCGCCTTGCTCGGGCCCACGATCGGCGGGTTGAGGAAGTGCCGCTCGACCAGCCAGAAGAACCCGAGGCTGACCATCACCGCTGTGATCGAGACGATCGGAATCGTCAGAAAGACCCGCTGCCAGAAGCCGGTGATCCCCAACTCATACAGGCCGAAGGTGCCAACCGTCGTGATCGGCAGGTGGTACAGGTAGACACTGTAACTGCGCCGACCGATTTCCTTGAGTGGCACGATCCAGCGCCACTGGCAGATGCGATCGTCGTGGTCGCGCAGGGCGATCAGGACCAGACCGAAGACGGCCGTCACTCCGGTCGAATAGGCGACCGGTGTATTGACCATCCGTTCCTGAAAGCCGATCAACGCCGTTCCCACCAGGGCCAGCTCGACGGCCCTTCGCTTCCAGGGTTCCGACGGCACGTTGAGCCGCCAGTAGACCGCCAGGCCGATGGCGAACTGATGCCAGAGGTCGAAGAAGGTTCCACTGAGCCGGTGAATCATCCCCACGTCGGCCGCCACGACCCGGATCAAGACGATCACGACGGTCGTCCACCCCATCGCCGCGTACAACCGCTTCGACGCGAGCATCAGCATCAGGAAGCAGATGAAGTAGAACTGCTCCTCGTAGCAGAGCGACCAGGCGACCCTCGTGAAGATCAAGGCCGGTCCACCCGTGACCAATGGTCGCCACGTCTCGGTCAGTGTCAGGTTCCCAAGCCACTGGAGCCGGTTCATGCCCTGCGGCAGGTTCATTTCCAGGCCGTAAGGAGAATGGCAGCAGAGCAATCGCTCCAGGCCCAGCCGCTGAAACGTGATGGCCACCAGCACGAACCAGGCGACCGCCACCCAGTACGGCGGATAGATCCGCCAGAGCCGACGCCCCACGAATCGCGCCGGCGAGGTTCCTCGCCGTCTCATCGCGTCGACACTTGCCGCGATGCAATAGCCGCTGATGACGAAGAATAACGGCACGCCCAGGTCGAAATGCCTGAGGACGTCGTTCATCGTCCGTCCCAGCCCGGCAAAGGCCCCCGACTGCGGTGCCTCGCCTGGTAAGAGGACAAAACCCGCGTGATGGACCACGACCATCAGGCAGGCGACCCCTCGGAACACGTCGAGGAGCGTGTAACGCGGATTACGAAGCAGCGGAGGCAGATCCATCATCGAGGAGCACCGAGAGGAGGGGGCGGCCTCGGTCGGAGACGTTAGTGACCTGTCCTGTTCATCCTACCGCCCCAATGGCTTCGCTGCGTCGCGTTCACCGGGGAGGTTTGTTGGAATCAAATCGTCGCCACCCCCGAAGATCCAGGCCTTCAGTCCTGATCTCGGCTGCTGGTCTCGACATCGGCCAGGTAGGCCAGGGTTCGGTCGAGCTGGTTTTTCAGGTGGCGCACCCGCAGGAGGCTCTTGACCCGGCAGAGCAGCTCGACCTTGTTGACCGGCTTGGTCAGGAAGTCGTCGGTCCCGGCCTGCACACCGCGCTCAAAGTCGGACGCCTCGTTCAGGGCGGTGACAATGAGGATGAGGGTGTTGCTTGTCTCCGGGTCGGATCGGATGGTCCGGCAGACCTCGAAGCCCGAGACGCGAGGCATCATCACATCGAGCAGGACGAGGTCCGGCTTGTGCTCGGCGACGACCTTCAGCGTCTCTTCGCCGTCCGAAGCCGTCAGGATCTCGCAATCGAGGCCGGCAAGATAGGCTTCCAGCAGCTCAACGTTCTGCGGATTGTCGTCGGCGATCAGGATGACCGGCTGATCCGAGGAGGTGTCCATGCGTGGGTTTGCCCTGGTTCCACGATCTTCGGAACGATCCGTCAATTCGGATCCCCATTGTCGCCCTGAGTCTACCAATTCCGACGAAACGCAGGAATGCGGCTTCCGCCGACCGGGGTTGCTCCTCCGGTTCCTCCCGATCAACCCGGACGGCGGCCCTTGCCCGAGAGCATTCCTGGTGTAAGACTTCTTTTGTGGACCGATGCGCGTCGTGATCGCTCGACGTCTCGAACGCGACCGGAGAACCCCGGGTTCGCACCAGGGACTTCGGACGATTGGTTTCGTCCGCATCGTGTCTTTCGATTCCAAAGACCCCCCGCTCGGCATTCCCTTTTTCTTGGGGCTTGGCTCGCAACCGGGACGGTCCGCGGACCTTCGACGATCGATCGTCTCTCCTGGGAGGTCTGGACGTGCCCCTCCGCGACTTCGACCGCCAGCTTCTCGATCGCTGTCTGAAGCACGAACCCGGTTCCTGGATCGAGTTCGTCGATCGTTACATGGGTCTGATTTATCATGTCATCAATCATGTCGCCTACGCTCGAAGCGTGACCCTTTCGGCCGCCGACGTCGAGGACATCTGCGCCGAGATCATGCTGCGGCTCATTGATGACGATTACGCCGTTCTTCGGCGCTTCAAGGGGCAAAGTTCCCTGCCCACGTACTTGACGGTCATTACCCGTCGGATCTGCGTCAAGGAACTGGTCAAGCGTCAGCGAGAAGCTTCGCTCGGTCATGCCCGCGCCCATCGCGCCGTGGTCATGGCTGAGGATGAGGAAGACCTGGCCGAGCCGATCGCCTCGGCCGAGGAAGTTGAGGTCATGCTCCGCCAGCTTTCGGGGCGAGAGGCCGAGGTGGTGCGCCTTTATCACCTCTCCTCCCTCAATTACCGTCAGATCGGCAAGCAACTCGGCATTCCCGAAAATTCCGTCGGTCCGATCCTCGCCACGGCTCGCCGCAAGCTCCGTGAAGCGGCCGAAGAACGCTCTCGATGAGCCAGGGCCTGGCCATCGCGTGAGTTGAGCTCTTGCGGTCGCCGCCCTCCGCGCCGCCCGTGACTCACTCCACAGCCAGCGAGACACCCAGCTTTGCCAGGACTTGCTGAAGCCGATCGGGGTCGCCCGATCGGACGATGGCCGCGGTCGGCCCCAGGCGATCACCGAACAGGGGGCGGGTCTCGGGATGCTGGAGCAAGCCGTCGAGAACCTCCGATCGCTCTGTCCGAACAATCAGGGGGCGTCCAGCTCGGACCACCTCGGCCGGTTGGGCCCCTTCGAATCCGACGATGCTCGCCAGCCATCGGATGACCGGCGGCATCGGCGCGCCGGTTCGGTGCGAATACCACTGAGACAGGCCAGTGAGCGTCAGCCCCTCGTGCGACGCTCGCTTCAAGGACTCCGGCGAAACGATGTAGCGGCGCCGGAGCGTTGTTTCCGATCCGTCCCCCGGCATCGGGTCGGCAAAGCGTGACAGTTCGGCCTCGATGAACAGATCTCCCCTCGCAGGGTCGGCAGAGAGTGAGATGCCGTCCGAGCCGACTTCCACGCACGATTCGGGCGGCTTGCGATAATCTCTTGCTCCGGCCAGTTGAAAACGGCGGAACGGGATTGCCCCCTCATCCTCGACGAGCAAGACGCGATCGGCGACCCGAACCGGCGGCGGAGCGGTTCCCTCGGCCCAATCGGCCAGGGCCACTTCAAGGTCCTCGGCGCTGGAGAACTCGATCAAGGTGGCTGAGGCGTAGTAGGTCAGCCGATCGCGCCGACCGGCCCACGAGGCAATCGCCCCGGCCACTCCATCGGGCAACGGGCGGACGCCGTGCCGGGTCAGCCAGTCTCGGATCTGATCAACCGAGAGCCCCGAGGCCAGGCCGCGGTCGATCGCGTCGGAGTTGAGCCGAAGCGTCAGGGCCGAACCCAGTTGCGACCACCTGGCGAACCGGCTGAGACGGCCGATCAGGGCCGGATTGAGCCCCTGGCGATAGGCGACGATCTCAAAGTTCGGCTGCACAAACAGGAATTGCTCGATCCGAGGCGGTGGCGGCGGCGGCGGCCCGAGACCCAGCACATAGCGTCCGCGATCGGTCAGTTGCACGGCTGGTGTGCGACTCGGTCCCGCTTCGCCGACCCGGACCAGGCCAAGCAAATACGCCGGGCCGAGCAAGGTCGATCGCAGGACCTCGGTCATCGGATCGCCCGAGGGAGTCTCGTCGGCCGATCGGCCTCGACGGCGCTCGGCCTTGCCGCTCGGTTCCGGAGGGTTCGGGGGTCGCATCCGACCCGAGAGCCAGGCGGCCAGCTCGTCAAGTCGGGCCCATGCCCCTTCCTCCAGGCTGGCCAGCCAGAGCAAGGCGACCGGACGTAGGGCGAGGTTCGATCCCGGATCGTCCCCTCCGTCGGTCAGGTCCACTCCGCCGAGCCACCGCGCGGCGATCATCTGCGGCAGATGGACCCCGTGCTCCGCCCAGATCGACGCCGGAGCCGCGACAATCCGATCGCTTTCCGGTTCGTCGATGAGCAGGCCGATCGACCGACCGAGGCTCAACCAGAGCGAGACGTGATCCTCGGGCGGGTGCAACACGTCGGCAATCGGCCCGGCCAGTGCAGGGTCTTCGTCGAGCCGCTGACGATCGCGCTTGTAGAGCCCCCCTTGCCGAGTGCGCTTCAGGGGGCTGGTATCGGCAAGCTGCCAGAGGGCCGCCAGGCGGAGGACCGCCTCCAGGCCATCCGATTCCCGGACGAGCCGCGCCGGTTCGTCGAGGACCGGCGGTCCTTCTCCCTCCGGCTCGTCCATCCGGGCCGTTTCGAGCACCGCGGGATGAGCGACCAGACGCATGCCGCCCACGCGCTCGGGGTCGAGCGGCCAGAGCCGATCTTCGGGATCGGCCGCCGGGGGCATTGGCACAATCAGGCCCAGGGCCATTGGCCGCTCGATGGCCTGCTGCTGGTCGAGCCCGAGCCCGCGCAAGGTCTCGCCGAAGGCCACCGCCGGCCAGGCGGCGGTTTCGCTCAGCGCAAAGAGTCCGAGTCCTTGCCGCTCGACTGGCGAGAGGTCGGCCAGGAGGCCGGCGACGACTCCCGGCTCGTCCAGCCGATCGGCCAGTTCGTCGGCCAGGCCCGAGGTCCTCCGGCCCGGCTCGTGGCCGAGTTCCCGCAAGATCAACCGGAGCCGGAACGGGGTGGCCTCGGCCAGCGCGGCACGATAGGAACAGGGCGGAGACGAATCCCCGCGTTCGTCGGCGTCGAAGTCGTCGTCAAGCGTCGGGTCAATCATCTCAGCGCACAACGCGAGGGGCGTGGCCCATGCGCCTCAGTTCCTCAAGCAGGGTTGTCTCGTCTTCCGATCGGACCAGAAGGACCGTGTCTGAGAGCCGCCCGGCGATCAAGCGGGCTAGGGGCTTGCGGGCCATCAATTCCTCGACGACAAGCGGATCTTCGGTCCGGATCAGGGCCACGTTGCGATGCAGCTTGATTGGCGTTCGGGCGGTCGGTGGGGGGGGCATCAGTCACTCACTCGTTTCTCGCTCCGGCACGCTGAGAGCGGTCGGTCGGAAGCGATTCCTCCGCCTCGTCCTGGTTGCGCTCCGGCTCGTCGTCTTGCCTTCCGGCCGAGGCCGAGCAGGCACTCAGATCAAGGCCGTCGAGCAACTCACTGGCATCGACGATCTCATAGGCGTATCCCTGTTCGGTCAGGAACAGTTGCCGGTGATGGGCGAACTCCATTTCCCTCGTGTCTCGTGAGACGATCGAGTAGAAGTGCGCCGGCTCCTCGCTCCCTTTGGGCCGGAGGATGCGGCCGAGCCGCTGGGCTTCTTCCTGTCGGCTGCCGAAGGTGCCGGAGATCTGGATCATCACGTTCGCGTCGGGCAGATCGATGGCGAAGTTGCCGACCTTCGAGAGAATCAAGCGCCGAAGCTCCCCCCGGCGGAACTTGCCGTACAGGTCTTCTCGGACTCCGTTCGACGTTTGCCCGGTGATCACGGGAATGTCGAACCGCTCGGAAAGCTGCCGGAGCTGCTTGATGTACTGGCCGATGATGAGCACCCGATCCTCGGGGCCGTCGTGCCGGGTGAGGAGTTCGGCGACGAGTTCATCCTTGAGCGGATTTTCACTCGCCAGGCGGAACTTGTCTCGCCACTCGGCGATGGCGTATTCCATCCGGTTCGGGTCGGGCAATCCGGCCCGAATTTCGGTGCAGCGGGCCTCGGCGATCCAGCCTTTCTGCTCCAGAATCCGCCAAGGGACATCGAACTTCTTCGGGCCGATGAGGCTGAAGACGTCGTCCTCGCGGCCGTCCTCGCGGACGAGCGTGGCCGTCAGACCCAGGCGTCGGCGGGCCTGAATGTCGGCCGTCACGCGGAAGACCGGTGCGGGCAAGAGGTGGACCTCGTCGTAGACGATCAGCCCCCAATCTCGTTCGGCAAAGAGTTTGAAGTGCGGAAACGGCCCGGTCTTGCTCGGGCGGTAGGTGACGATCTGATAGGTAGCGAGCGTGACAGGGGCGATCCCTTTCGAGTCTCCCGTGTAGGTGGCCACCTGATCCTCGGTCAGATCGGTCTTGTCGAGGATTTCGCGCCGCCATTGCTCAACGGCTGTCGTGCTGGTTGTCAGGACAAGGGTTTGCGTCTTCAACCGAGCCATTGCCGCGATGCCGACGACCGTCTTCCCCGCCCCGCAAGGCAGGACGATGACCCCGGAGCCCCCCCGGGCGTCTCCCCCGGCGTAGAAGGCGTCGACCGACTGCCGCTGGTAATCCCGGACCTGGAACGGCCGACCCGAGGCCGCCGTCCCCTCGCGCATCTCGACTTCTAGCGGAGTGCCGGGGGAGTATCCCGCTAGGTCCTCGGCCGGATACCCGGCGGCGATAAGCTGCTGCTTGAGCAATCCTCGGTGTTCGTCATCGACGGCGAATGTCGTCTCGTCGAGCCGATGAAAGAGGAGGTCTCGCAAGCCTTTGCGGCGGGCCAGCTCCTCCAGTAACGGCCGATCGGACGAAATCAGACGCAGCTCGCCGTCGACCCGCTCCAGGCGGACCCGGCCGTAGCGATCGACCAGCTCGGCCAGGTCGGCCCCGAGGCTTGGGGGGAGCGGGAACTTGGTGTAGCGGGCCAGGACCTCGACCATCTCATCGGCCGTCATCCCCGCGGCCGCCGCGTTCCAGAGCGAAAGCGGGGTGAGCCGGTAGGTGTGGATGTGCTCGGGGCTTCGTTCCAGCTCGGCGAAGGGGGCCAGCGCGTCGCGGGCCTCCGGATAGAGCGGGTTGTCCACCTCAAGCAGGACTGTCCGGTCGCCCTGCACGATCAAGGGGTTGGCGGGATTGTACTGCTGCATCGGGCTCCATGCCGTGCCAGGGGATCGGGCCGTTCCGAACCCTCTCTGGTTCGGACGTCCCGAGCGGGGAGTGCGTCTTGCGGTGGGTCAATACTGCATGGTAAGCCGACACCCCTCCATGCGGCAAGGTCGCCCGAACGGCTCTCCCGGATCATTTGCGTTGTCCGATCAGCAAGGGCCAATGTTTCCCCTGCTTCTGGCGCGTGAATTGGACCGGAGAGTGAGTCACGCTCGGCCTTGATACAACGCCACCAGGGCCGCGCCGATCGACTGCGACAGATCGCCGAGCGTCGCCGGCACAATCTTCATTCGCTCGCGCTGCCTGGGGAACAGGTACGGTTCCGCCGTTTTCCGGACAATCCCGAGATACCGCTCCCGGAATTCGGTAGTGGTCGCCTCCGGGTCCATCAATCCCCCGCCGATGACAAAGAACGACGGATCGAGCGCGATCGTCAGGTTCGCCACGTGGAAGCCCATCGCCCTGGCCTGGAAATCAAAGAGCGACAGGGCCAGCTCGTCTCCCTGCTGGGCCAACTCTCGCAGCGCGAACACGCGCTCCTTCATGGGGCGATCCGACTTCGCCAGCTCATGATCAGGATACTCAGGGAGCTTCGCCCCGAGCAGGTGAGGCAAGCCGGAGAGCGTGGTATACACCTCCACGCATCCCCAATCTCGTCCGCAGCCACACGGATAGGCCGGCACCCCGAGCATCTGCAACGGCGCCGGCATGTGCCCGGCCTCCATGCCCGCCAGCGAATCACCATTGAGCGGCAAGCCTCGCCCATCGACATAGGCTGCCCCCAGGCCCGATCCGGCGGCGAGCATCACCACACTGCCGGTTCCCGAACCTCGGACCCGCTGGGCTTCGCCAACACCCCCCAGGTCGCCGTCGTTCCCCACGACCACCGGAATCGGCCGCCCGGTCCGGGCGAACAAAGCTGCCATGTAAGCCGATCGAATGTCAAACCCGACAAAACTCTCGTCCAGGTTGGCCGAGCGATCGAGCACGCCGTCGCTCCGGAACGGCCCCGGAATCGCCAGACCGACCCCCTGGACCTGGTCCCAGACGAGTCCGTGTTGCTCCAGAAACCGCCCGATCGCCTCGACCCAGCCTCGGACCACCGCCTCGGGACCCACGTGCGAGTCGGTCGGCTGCTGCAAGAGCTTGGTCGAGACGAGCGACCCATCCTCCCAGACCGCACCAACCTTCGAGGTCGTCGCGCCACTGTCCGTCCCGATGTACACCGATCGCGTTGCGCTCATCGCTTGAGTGACTCAGAATGGTTTGAAGCCAACAGGAGCGTGTCAGACTGCCGGAGCGATGGCCCGGTGCTCGGCCGCAGCAGTCAGCACTGCCTCGCAGAGCGCGACCGTCCCCAGGTTCTCCCGACCCGAGATGTCGGGCTCGGTTCCGGTTTCCAGGGCGATCATCAGGCCCGCCATCGGCCCGGCGAAGGCGTCGGGGAACCAGGCTTCGGGCCATCTGGGCCGATGCCACTGGCCGTCGTCCACCGTCGAATAGTCGATCGTGCTTGGCATCCGGTCCGGCCATCCCGGCCATCCGATCGTACCGATCGCCGTGCCTCGCGTCCCCTCGAATCGCCATCGAATTCCGATCTCGGCCCCGCCGCCTTCCCGCGCCGGGCCGGTCCAGACGTCGTCCCAGCCGCACCCTCGAGCGCCGTTGTCGTATTCGAGGATGTAGAGGTTGATGCCGTCCGTGTGTGGAAACTTCGTTCTCGGATCGGGCCTCGTACTGGCCAGCACCCGGCTCGGATGACCCAGCCAGTACCGCATCGTATCCAGGTGGTGGATGCTCATGATAAACGTCGAGAGCGACCGCAACCCCTCGGCCCAGGGCATCCAGTGGGGAATGGCCCTCATGTCGATTGTCGCCAGCACCGGATCGCCCAGCGCTCCGCCGTCAATCAACGCCTTTAAGGCTCGAACCGAGTGATCGTACCGCATGTTCTGATTGACTTGCAGCACGATTCCCGCCGATTCGCAGAGGGACACCAGTTCCCTTGCTTCCTCGATCGTCATCGCCAGCGGCTTTTGCGCCAGGATGCCACGGGGTTTCTTCGGATGCGCCACCACGCGGCGGATCATTTCCGGTTGATCCTGCGGCGGCACGGCCAGGTCGACAATGCCGACCTCCGCTCCGTCGAGCAAGTCCTCAACCGAATCGAAGACCCGGGGAACCCCCCGCGACCGCGCGACCTCTTCGGCCGTCGATCGGGTTCGTGAGGTGATCCCAACGACCGGGAACCCGGCATCGGCATACGCGACCAGGTGGCAATCCCTCACGATAAACCCCGCCCCCACGACGCCGATCCCCCAGTCCTTCCGCTCGGGCATCCGGGGCAGGTGGGCATCGGGGGCCAGCAGAGGAGTGTTGCTCATCGGTTCGGCTCCGGCGGAGAGGGGCGGCGTTGATCGACCATCCTCAACGTTCACTCAGCCGTCCATCGTAGCCGAGCGGCAGACACTCGTCAGGTGAGGTCCTCCGATCGAGGCCTCCTGAACCGGTTCAACGGGCTCCGGACGAAACCAGCGGGCGAACTCCTCCTCAACGGCTCCCTTCCACACCGCTCGCGCAATGCGAGCCGTCGCCAGGGCTGGGGCCAGCACGGCCATCCCGCCGACATACCCTTTCCAAACCCACTCCCAGACGCTTGGCTCGACGACGGCAAGCACTGCCATACCCTGCAAGGCCATCAGCACGACATGCGGTTCGCACACCTTGTACGACGGCCAGGTGAGCATCCCGATCCCTCGTCTCGGCCACGGAGGAGCAGGGGAGGGCCGGCCTCCGGCTCCTCCTTCCACCCGGAAGGCACCCGGCGATCGTTTCAACGGTTGAAAGAACGCTTTGTATCGACAATCGTTCTGGAGGCTCAGGAACATCCAGCCCGCCGACACGAAGGCCCCCGCCGCCGCCCAGCCCAGCGATCCTGTCCGGGCGGCCAGCCCGAAGCCCAGGGCGAACCCCTGCGCCATCGAGGCCGCATGGTGCATGAGGTAATCGAGATAAACCCCGTTGATTCCCACCGTCCCTCGCCAGCGAGCCACCTGACCATCCACCCGATCGAGCCAGAACGCGAGCAAACTCAGCAATGCCCCGGCGACGAACCCGAGTTGACTTCCCGAGGCCAGGCTTGCTGCCCCCGCCAGGGCCGCCACCAGCGACGCCACCGTGAGTTGATGCGCCGAGAGTCCCAGCCGCACCGCCAGCCAGGTTCCGTAAATCGCCGTCGGCCGCGCGAACCAACGAGCCAGAAGGTTGCCGATCCGAGCGTCCGGCCCGTACAACTCGCGACGGCGCAGCTCGGCCAGGGTTGGACGTGATTGCGTCATTGGCGGGCCGCTCCCGGTGTCTCGTTGCGTGCCAAGGGGGCCGGATCAGGTAAGCGATAGAGGGCGTAATGCCGGGTCACGCCGTCGGGGTCGGTGATCGACTCGGCATAAAGCGGCACCTGATCTTCGACCCAAGGACCCAGCAACGTCTGAAGATCCGGGTCAAATTCGATCGCATCCAGCGGCTCGGGCGGACAAAACAGGACGTGTGTAAACCCCTGCTCGGAAAAGTGCGCGAGGATCTGCTCCGGTGATTCTCCCCGAGTCCCGAGGCTCGTTCGCCTGCGGTGCGCCTTCTCCATCGCATACGGTCGAGGCAGATAAAACCCCCGGTGGTCCTGCCCGACAATCCGCGCCGAGTCCGGTAACCGAGCGTCGATCCATTGCCCAACCCGATACGTTGGCTCGCGGCGGGTAAGGAACTGCTCGGCCGATTCGATCCCCAATGCCACGGCCAGGCCGTGCCTTGGACGAGACAGGGCAATGGTCGCCTCGAACGCGAGCATCAATGCCACGCTTGCTATCAAGAGCTTCGGTGCGATCCCTCGTCGCTTGCTCCAATCCGCCACCAACCAGGCGACCGCCACGGCCATCGGCCCAACGCTTGGCAAGACGAACCGCATGCTCTGCCGCTGCGAGAGGCAAATGAGCAAAAAGGCATACGCCACCGCCATCAGGGTCGCCAGGCGGGTCGGCGGCTTCCAGATCAAGACGGCGGGCAGGAACAGCAGGAACGCGGGGCCAAACTGATGCGCAAAGCTATCAAAACGGTTCGGATCGAGCGTCATCGGCACAATTGCCGTGATCAGGTTCCACGCCGTCGGCTCCATCGGCCGCTTGTCGTCCGAGAGCACCACGTCGAACCCCGAGCCGAACGTCTCTCGGAAGAAGGGATGCACCGGGTTTCCCGTGTGGAGGTACGCTCTCAGATACCACGATCCACCGATGACCAGCGCAACTCCTCCGAAGACCGCCGCGTGCTTGATCGCCCGGTTCCAGGGCACCCGGCCGGGCCGGATTGCCAGCACCATCCCGAGCCCGATCACTCCTCCCCACACCAACGCCGGGTACTTCACTCCCATCGCCAGCCCAAGCAGCACGCCGGTCAGCGCCGCCGCGGAAGCCGACGGCCGGTCGAGCCAACGAGCCCAGGCTACGAGGGCCGCCGTTGCCATCGTTGCCAGGGCGACATCGTTCAGCGGGGCTCCCATGCCGTTCGAGACCGCCGGAACTCCCAGCGCGATCGTCGCCGCCCACCGAGCCCGATCCCCCAGCAACGGCCTGGCGAGACTCGCCACGTTCCAGGCGAAAAACACCCCAAGCGCCCACTGAATCAAACGGCACGCCACCGGTCCCCGAAAGGACAGCGCGACCGCGTAGAGCATCTCCGTCACCAGCGGATAGACTGTCTCGTGCAGGTCGGGCTCATAGAAGACCGACCCGCTCCAGAGGAAGAGCTTTGGCACTTGAAGATGATAGCATAAAGCATCGCCATCAGTCGGTGGGATCATGGCCGTCAGCAGCGATCCGAGCAGAATCACCCCCAGGGTCAGGTCAAAGACCGCTCCGATCGGATCGATCCGCCCAGTCTCGGTTCGCAGAAACCTTGGACGACGCAGCCCCAATCGCAAGGCGTTCCAGACCCACGGCCGAAGTCCCACTGCCAGGCCCACAAGCAACAGCCCAATCAAGCCCGGTTGCCCAAGCCATCCCACTTGGCCCAGCCCCAGCGCAGCCATTGCCAGCACGCCCAGGCCCAGCGGGACGGCCAGGCCAACCGCTTCCCTTCCGTCTTCCGGCAAGGGGCCGAACCAGCGCAGTAGAGCCAGCCCCACCACCGCCGACCAGATGATCAAAAGGCTCACAAATCCCAGGTCGAGCATCCGTGCGCTCCGTGTGGTCTCTCGAGATGACGAAGGATCAGCCCACGCGTCTCCTTCGGAATCGGTCGGCGAGCCCCCCCCATCCGTGAGTTCGTCCCCACAAGGCCAACGCCGGCAGTCCCCAGGCGGTGAGGATCAACACCCGGAGGGCAAACACTTGCCACGCCGGCCCGTCAATCGGCACATGGGCCGCGACCAGGGCCCCGACCGCATACCAGGAGACTGATCGAATTACTCGCGATTGATGGGTTGCCCACCCCCGCAATCCTAATCCGCTACCGAGACTCGCCAGTGAGGTCAGCAAATAGACCACGGCGTAGCCGATCGTCATCCCCCACGCCACGCCGACGATGCCCGTCTCCGACGCTCCCACCGCCCCCACCAGTGCTGCCAGCGCCAGGCCCGGCAGCGTGACGAGGGCCAGGCGATACGGTCGATCGACCGCGATCATCGCCTCTCGACTTGGCAACGCCAACCCGAGCAAGAGCGTTCCCGGCAGCAATGGCCGGAGCGCCTCCAGTCCGGGAGCATATCGAGGAATGAGCAAGCCCAGGAACGTCGGGGCGACCAGATACGCCACCGCGCTGCCTGCCGCCAGTGGAGGCGCCATTGCCTCAACCACTCGGCTGGCCTGTTTCGCCACGGCCACCGCGTCGCGCGTCCGGCCGATCGTCGTCTGAAAGTACGTGTACATCACCGACGCGATCCGACCCGCCAGATCCATCGTCCAGCCGGTCCCCATCAGGGCGATCGCGTAGTAGCCCGCCGCCTCGGCTCCGTTCGGGGCGATCGAGAGAATCAAGACGCGATCCAAACTCAACAAGCCCGCGAACGCCGCCGAGTTCGCCAGGATCGGCAGCCCCGTGCGCAGGAGCCGCCAGACGATCGCGCCGTCCCAGGCCCACCCGAGGCGCATCGGATGTCTTGCATGCAGATAGGCCACGTTGAACAGGCAGAGCAGGCCGACTGCCGCCAGCAAGCCCCACAATCCCGCCAGCCAAAGCCCCGCGGCCACCAAGGCGGCAAACACGGCTGCATCAAGAATCGCCAACTCGGTCGTCAGACGGAACCGCCGATGCGCCCGATGCAAGGCGATCAAGAAGTCCTGATAACGTTTTATCAAGACCAGTGCCGCCACCGCCACCAGGCCGCCGCTCCAGGCCAGGTCGATCGGATCGGCACTGCCGCCGCTCGGCCAGCACCACCAGGCGAAGGCGAGCAAGCCTATTGCGTAAAGCAAGGCGCCAATCGAGCAGGCCGCGAAGGCCACGTCGGCCACGCGCGTTGCTTCGGCGTCGTTGCCGGCGGCGCGCAGAATCGGAATTTCCTGCACCGCTCCCCGGCCGATCCCCAGGCTTGCCCGGTTGGCATGGTCGAGCGTCAGCCGAAGTCCGGAGTAAACCCCATGCTGCGCCGGGTCGAGCCCCCACTTCATGACCAGCGCCGTCAAGGTACCGACCGCCCGCTCCAGTTGACCGCCGATCGTCACGATCAGGCTATCGCGCACCGCGAGCCGGTCCTCACTCGCCACCACCGGGGAAGTGGTGACAACCGGGGTAGCGACGGTCGGCGACGTTGCATCTGCGTGAATCGCGGTCACGAGGGGCCACCGCTTGTCATGTCAAGGAAGTCAATTCACCACGCCCGATCACGATTGGCCCAACTCCGCCACGCAGAATTGCGACCGGGCCACCTCGTCGCGCGATCCGACCGGAATCGAGCAGACCTCGGCCAGCCGAATCCCCGACGCCCGATACCAGGCGGCCGAATCGTAACCGAAGCGGTTGTAGGTCACGTCCGTATCTTCGTTATGAACGACCCATCGCCGGGCGACCCGGATCGCCTCGCGACGAATCTGGTCGGCAATCTCCGGCGCATTGTGCAAGATCACCGCCGAGGTCATCACCAAATCAACCGAATTGTCCGGCAAGGGGACCCGCTGGCCGTCGCCGAGCATGAAGGAAACCCTGTCGATGCCGTCGAGAAACCCCTTTGCGTAGTCCAGTTGCGTCGGGCTGAAGTCGATCCCGAGCAGGGGCACTTCCGGCAAGCGTTGTCGGATTGCCCGCAACTGCTTCCCGTAGCCGCAGCCGATTTCGAGAACCGAGGTTGGCCGATAGCTCTCGATCCGGTCGGCCAGCCATTCGGCGCGTTCGGAACGAGCCGGCTGCCCCTCTTGTTCCCGGAAATAATCATCGCCGCCACGAAGGGTCCAATACAAACGAGGATTACGGTAGAGTATCCGTCTCTTGCACGACGGCCAGCGCCGAAGTCCCCGGCGCAGGGCCTTGTGCCAGACGTACCGAGCCCCCCGACGCTTCCAGGCATCGACGGCTCTCAACGGCAGCAGCGGTGGTGGTTCGAGTTCCGTTCGGTTCACCTCGGGCCTCCGGGTCAATCGAGGACCGGGCCGGTCGGTCGACCTGCATCTCGGGCCGATTGCAACGGCGATCAAGGGGGAAGTTTCCCATCGCGCGGCGAGTCTATGGCGATGGCCCCCAGCGGTCAAGCCGAGGCGAACCGTTGCCCAGATGCAACAAATCATTCGCTCGCTGTCGCGGTTGGTCTCGGTTTTCGGTGGAACTATAATGGATGCAGTGCCCAGCGACGGGCTGCGATCAGGGACGATGTCCGAACACGTGGAGACGTCGGGATGGGCGTCAGTTACGGCCGATCGAAGCTTATCGACATCACCTTCCAGGTCTTCGCCCGTCCGATCCACCCGGACTGGTTCACCGTGCGCCGTCATCGCCGGGTGAGCCATTCGGCCTGGGATGCAGACTTGCGGCTCATCGAGGGTGGTCACGCGATCGTCTGGTCCGCCGGCTCAAGCCGCTTGACGGAAGTCCTTTGCGGGCCTGAGACTCCGCTGCCCGATCGTGGCCTCTTGCTGCGCGAGCCGGTGCGCGTCGAACGCTCGGCCACACTCCGCCAGGGAGTCACGGTCGAGTATCAAACCTGCTTCGACGCCGAACGGCTCGACGGCGAGGTCTTCCGCCACCTGTGCGACGAGCTTTCGCTCGACGCCGGCAAGGGCCTGTTTCACCGCTTCTCCCCCCGGAATCGGCTGGCCCCCTCCCCGGTCAGCTTCATCCGGATCGACGCCCGCCCCAACGGCCTCTCCGTCCAGACCTTCCACACCTTCCCAGACGACCACTCCATCGTCCGCACACAGTCCCTGTTCGAGTTGCTCGACGCCGAGCCGCAGTGATCGACCGGCGGCCGACGCCCTCGCAGTGCGGGCCGGTTCTCCATTAGGGCGGAGTGCCTGGTCCCCTTGACGGGCCGTTTCCTGGACAGATTCGCGTGGTCGCGCGCAAAATATGCAGGCACCGGCGGCCCGAGACGAGTCTCCGGCACGCTTGTTCTTGCACCCTCTGACCGACAGGGACGCCGTTCGATGCCGGATTCGCCCGAAGCCCCCCGCTTCCTCAAAGCCTGCCGCCGAGAAGCGACCGACGTCACCCCGATCTGGCTCATGCGTCAGGCCGGTCGCTACATGGCCGATTACCGCGAACTGCGCTCGCGCGTCTCGTTCCTCGAACTCTGCAAGACACCGGACCTGGCCACCGAGGTCACCGTGACCGCCGCCGAGCGTCTCGGGGTCGATGCCGCAATCCTCTTTGCGGACATCCTGCTCATTCTCGAACCGATTGGCCTCGACCTCGAATTCGCCAAGGGGGAAGGCCCGGTCATTCACAACCCGATCACCGAGTCGAGCGACGTCGACCGCCTTCGGCCGATGACCAGTGCCGAACCGCTTGGATATGTCATGCAGGCCGTCTCCCAGATCCGGGCCGCCCTGCCGCCTTCGATCCCCTTGATCGGTTTCGCTGGAGCCCCGTTCACCCTGGCCTGCTACGCGATCGAGGGCGGAGGCTCACGGCACTACGACCGCGCCAAGGCCTTCATGTACCGCGACCCCGGTGCCTGGGATGTCCTCATGCGCCAGCTCACCGACGCTACCGCCCTTTACCTCCGTGCTCAGGCCGAGGCCGGTGCCCAGGTTTTGCAATTGTTTGATAGCTGGGTCGGCAACCTCTCGCCGTTCGACTACAAACGCTTCGTTCAACCGCACATGCGGCGATTGTTCGACGCCCTGCCCGCCGACGTGCCGACCATCCACTTCGGCACCGGCACCGCCACCCTCCTCGAAGCTCAGCGTGATGCCGGCGGCTCGGTCATCGGCCTCGACTGGCGGGTAGAACTCGACGAGGCCTGGAACCGCCTCGGTCCCGAGGTCGCCATCCAGGGCAATCTCGATCCGGTCGTCCTGCTCGCGCCGATCGACGAGATCCGCCGTCAGGCCCGCCGCATCCTCGACCAGGCTGCCGGCCGTCCCGGCCACATTTTCAACCTTGGCCACGGCATCCTGCCGAGCACCCCGGTCGATCACGTCCGGGCCCTGGTCGAGATCGTTCACGAAGGTCGTTGAGCCCAGTTCACGCCATCATGTCTGGCTCGACCGAGATTAGTTCGCGGTTTCATGCGTGCTGGAGACAATTGGTGGTTCAAGTCGTGTCACCATTTGAGCGATGTCGTGTAAGTGTCCGCATTGCTCAAGACACGTCCGCAAGCCTCAAACCAGGTGACATTCGATGCGAAATTCTTCGGAAATTCGACAGATCAGGGCAATCTGTTAAAGGAATTTCGTCGAAAATGAAGATCAAATGAATCGGGTACTTGTCGTTACCCCCTACGATTGACTAACCTGAATGAACGATTTCGGCGTAAGAGTCTCAACAGTCGACATCGATGAACCCTGACGACTTGGTACCAAGATCGGTGCCTTTTCGTGAGCGATTGCTCGACACATTCTCAACAACGCCTCTCGTCATTCCTCTTCCTTGCAGTCGCCATTTCTCGGTGGTGATCGGCGCTCGATGCGCGGATGATTCCTCTGAGAGTCCCGCCCGGCAGACTGTGGGATGATCTGATCACGATGCGATGCTCCGGATGGTTTGGAGCATGACGTTTCTCAAATGGACGGCACACTTGTGACAGCCGGACCTTGATCCGGGATCGGAGAATGTCCACAACGATGTTCGTCGGTCTCGCCGGTTGCCGTGGCTTCCTTGAGTCGTCCTCTCCGAGCATCCCCTGAACCCCACCGATCATCCTCCCCCCTCCAATGGAGCCCGATTCCATGACCACCCGACCGTCTCGGACGCGTGGGTTTACCCTGATCGAACTGCTGGTCGTCATCGCCATCATCGGGGTGCTCATTGCCCTCTTGCTGCCCGCTGTTCAGAGTGCTCGGGAGGCCGCTCGTCGCGCCCAGTGCACAAACAATATGAAGCAGCTTGGCATTGCCCTGCATAATTACGAGTCGGCCACCGGCAGCCTGCCGATCGGCGACTTTCGCAACGCGCCGACCGGCTACGGCCAGGCCATGAACCCTGGCAATCCCTGTGCTGAGAACATCTGGGTGAGCTGGATGACCTTCATTCTCCCGTACATGGAGCAAGGGGCCCAGACCTCCGCGTACAACTTCGAGGTGGCCGCCACCTGGTTTAAGAACGAAACCGCGACCCTCTCCCGAGTGTCGTCGTATGTCTGCCCGAGCGACGACGAACACGAGGACGTCAGCGCCAGTTGGTTCACCACCTACCAGACCTCCTACGCTGCCGTGGCTGGCATGACGGAATCGACCTGGTATTCTTGGGGAGGAACGACCAACGCCGATCGCTGCAACGCGATCGAATCCGAAGGTCCCTTCGGCCGCAATTTCGCCTACAAGTTCGCCGACATTCGTGATGGCCTGAGCAACACCATCTTCATCGGAGAGACCTCCCGCTTCAGGAACGAGCCGGGCGGATCGCACTTCAACTTCGGTGCGTCCGGCGGTGCCTGGAACGGTCCCCCCTGGGGCGCCACCGCCTGGCCGGGCGATGTCCGCATCACCGCCGTTGCCTACACGGTGCCTCGCATCAACGCCAAGGCCCTCACCGGTGCCGGACCGGCTCCCTACAACACTCCGACGAGCTGCCTGACCAGTGCCGGTCCCATCGCCAGCCGACCGACCAGCTGGGCCAACACGCCCGCTCCGTTCGGCTGCACCGAGATGGGGCAGTTCGGCTTCCGCAGCAATCACCCCGGCGGGGCCAACTTCCTCTTTGGCGACGGATCGGTTCGTTTCCTCAAGGAATCGATCGACATGGCCACTTACCGTGCCTTGAGCACTCGCAGGCTTGGCGAAGTGGTCAGTGCCGACCAGCTCTGATCCGCCCCGCGTGTTTCGGCTCCGTTTCGTTTCTCTTGACTCTGGAAGAAGACGCATCATGACCTCGTTCGTCGCTCGACTGTTCGCGCTTTCGCTTCTTGGTCTCGTCGTTGCCGGATGCGGTGGCGACGCCAATCCTCCGGTCGCCGCAGACGATCCCGGTTCCGGCGCCGTCTACTCCGGTTCGGAGGAGGAAGGCACGGGGGCCATGGCGGCTCCCCCCGCCGTCGTCGAGTGACCTTCGGGCTCCGACATTCATGCCGCAGCCGGTCTTGATGACCGACGGTTTCTCAGAGGGCTCCGGTCCCCCACCTCAGGGACCGGAGCCCTTTCTGCGTGATTCCTCCGCCTCCTCGTTTCCACCGCCCGAGATCGCCCGTTCGACGTGTCCGTGACCCTTGTTCGAACGGGAATCGGCCCGTACACTGGAATCGTTGGGCCATCAAATTCCGCCAAAATCGTGATTGTGTCGGGGGATCTGTCTTCCGTGTCGGACGTCTCTGCTCGGTCCCATCGGGTTGTGATCATCGGCGCAGGCTTGAGCGGCCTGACGGCGGCGTACCGTCTGGCCGAACGATCCGCGACGCTCCGATCACCCATCGAACTGGTCGTCCTCGAAGCTCAGGACCGGATCGGCGGCGCCATCTGGACCGACCGCGTCGATGGCTTCACCCTCGAAGGTGGAGCCGACTCGTTCATTACCAATAAGCCGCACGCCATCGAGCTTTGCCGGTCGCTCGGCCTCGGTGATCAGCTCATCGGCACCGACGACCGCTATCGCCGCTCGTTCGTCGTCCGCAACGGCCGATTGGTGCCAGTCCCCGAAGGCTTCGTCCTGATGGCCCCTCAGCGGCTCTGGCCGCTCATCACCTCGCCGATCCTCTCCTGGCGAGGGAAGCTCCGGATGCTCTGCGACCTTGTCCTGCCCGCCCGCCGCGACGAGGCCGATGAAAGCCTCGCCAGCTTCGTCCGCCGCCGCCTCGGCCGCGAGGCGCTCGACCGCCTTGTTCAGCCCCTGGTCGGGGGGATCTATACGGCCGATCCGAACGATCTGAGCCTCCACGCGACCCTGCCACAGTTCCCCCAGATGGAACGCGAGCACGGCAGCCTGATCCGCGCCGCGCTTCGCCAGGGGAGAGCCGCCCGGCTCGAAGGGCAGGGGGGAGGCTCCGGGGCGCGCTACAGCCTGTTCCAGACCCTCGCCTCCGGCATGGACACCCTGCCGAAGGCCCTGGCCGCGTCCCTCCCTCCCGGAACGCTCCGCCTCGGTACGGCCGCCCGTCGGGTTGCTCGCCAGCAGCCCGAGGGAACCTGGCGGGTCGAACTGCTCGACGGCCCTTCCCTGGAGGCCGATGCCGTGATCCTCGCCGTCGAGGCTCACGCCGCCGCCCGGCTCGTCGATGGTGAAGACAAGGATCTGGCCCTCGATCTCCGATCGATCCCCTACGCCTCCTCGGCGATCGTCCAGCTGGCGTATCCCCGAGACCGCGTGACCCACCCGCTCGACGGGTTCGGCGTCGTCGTGCCCAGCGTCGAAGGGCGAGAGATCCTGGCCGTCTCGTTCACCAGCGTCAAGTTTCCCAGCCGCGCTCCCGAAGGCACGGTGTTGCTCCGCGTCTTCATCGGCGGTGCCTTGCAGGCCCACCTGTTCGAACGCAACGACGAGGAACTCACCGCCATTGCGGTTCGAGAGGTGGAACAACTGCTCGGCGCTTCCGGACCCCCGATCCTCTCCCGGGTCGCCCGGCATTCCCGAGCGATGCCTCAATACACCCTCGGTCACCTCGATCGGGTCGCGTCCATCCGCTCGCGTGCCGAGGCGCACCCCGGCCTCATCCTCACCGGCAATGCCTATTCCGGGGTCGGCGTTCCCGACTGTGCCCGGATTGGCCAGGAGGCAGCCGAAGCCGTCCTTCGCTTGCTGACCAACGCCCGGGGCCGAGCCGTCGCCTGACGGCCTTCGGCCGGGGGCGATCCCTTCACCGGGCCCGGTTGTGTCGCAAAATCAAGGCGCCGGCGATCAGGCTCAGCGCGAGCCCGCTCACGGCCCACTCGACGCGCCAGGGCACTCTCCGAAACGGCTGCCGGGTCATCCAAAGGAAGTCCTGGGTTGTGCGATGGAAATACTCACCCATCAGGTCGAAGGTCGGCGTGCTGACCATCGGCTTCGGGCCGAACATGGTTTGCCACTGGGCATAGCTGATCTTCGCCCCGTCCAGAAGCAGCGGTAACGACACCAGCCCGATGAGCAACAGCATCCGCCATCCCCGCGCCGGTTGAGGCGGCCCGGAGTGATGATCCATCGGTCTGTGGTGATATTTTTTCATGGCTTCGCTCCCGATCGAAGACCGGCGCCGCCGTTCTCGATGGATTACATTCCGAGCAACGTATCCTTGATGTTGATTGCTGCCGGGCCAACCAGGACCACAAACACGCCGGGGAAGATGAACAAAATCAGCGGCAGCATGATTTTCACGGCTGTTTGCGCGGCCTTTTCCTCGGCCAGTTGTCGCCGTCGGGTCCGCATTGCGTCCGACTGCACCCGCAAGGCCGATCCGATGGGCGACCCGAACTTCTCGGCCTGAATGATCACGGCGGCCAGGGCTCTTACATCTTCCACCCCGGTCCGGATTCCCAGGTCGCGCAGGGCTTCCCGACGAGGACGGCCCATCTGAATCTGGAAGTTCACAATGTTCAGTTCATTGCAAACCTCCGGGCACGATTCGGCCAGTTCGCTCGTGACGCGACGCATGGCGGCATCGAACCCGAGCCCGGCCTCGACACACACAACCATCAGGTCCAGGGCGTCGGGCAAGCTCAGGAAGATCGCCTGCTGTTGCTTCCGCCTCCAGTGACCGACAATCACACCCGGAATGTAAAATCCCAGGCCCCCGGCCGCCATGACGGCCAGCATGCCGTTCTGGGTGAACCCGAAGTGCGACCAGACCGGCGGAATCGCCACCGCGATCCCCAGCAAGAGCCCCAGCACCTTCATCCCGAGGAAAATCTGCACCGCCTGTGGATGCCGGATGCCGGCATTCAACAGCGAGACCCGCAGCTTGCCCAGCTCGGCCTCGTCTTTCGGTTGCATCGGGCCGGACAGCTTCCTCGCCGCCTCGGCCACTCGATCCTGAATCCGCTGGCGCTCTCGAGCGGCCCGAGCCCGCTCGATCTCCATTTGCGGACGATCGAGCATCCGCTTCAAGCGGTCCTCTGCGCGGGTCGGTCGGGTCGCCACCAGCGATAACACTCCCCAGCCCCCGAGCATGAACGCCAGGAAGGTGGCGATGGGGATGATCGTTTCCGGGGTCAGCAGTGTTTCGAGCGTCGGCACGGCCGGAACTCTCCGCGGGTTTTGATCGGAGGATGCACCGATCAGACCTTGATCGAAATAATCTTCTTGATAGCGACGGCTCCCATCAGCTGGAGAACCACCGTCACCGCCAGCAACTTCGCTCCCAGCGTTGTCTGAAACAGCGGGGCAACATACGAAGGATTGCTCATGGCAATAAACGCCAGTAATCCGGGAGGCAGCGCCAGCAAGACCAGCCCCGAGAGGCGACCCTCGGCCGTCAGCGCCTTGACATGGCCAACCAGTTCAAAGCGTTGGCGGATCAACCGACCGATCTTGTCCAGAATCTCCGCCAGATCACCCCCCGTCGCCCGCTGGATGATGATGGCCGTCACCAGGAAGCGCACGTCCATCGTCGGCACCCGCTCCGACATGCCTCGCAGGGCCTCATCCACCGGCACGCCAAGGTTCTGCTCCTCGAACACCCGGCCGAACTCCTGAGAAACCGGCCCCTTCATTTCGTGCGAGACCAGCTGCATTCCCGACGCCAGGCCATGCCCTGCCCGCAAGGCCCGGCCCATCAACTCGACCGCTTCGGGAAGCCCTGCCATGAACAAGGCAATGCGTTTTCGCTTGCGTTGCTGAAGAAACAGGAGTGAGACTCCCGCTCCCATCGCCGCCCCCACCGGAGCCAGCCACAGAGAACCCACCACCGCCGCGACCGTTCCTCCCAGGACCGTTAACCCTCCGGCGATGGCCAGAAACGTCTTGAATGGCAGGGTCAGGTCGGCCTGTTCGTACAGCCGCTTCAGCGATTCCCCACTCGGCAGGTATTGCTCAAGCAGGGCCAGGTTGCGTGCGTCGATCGGCGGCGCCCGCAGCAGCGAATCGGCCGCGAGCTGCTTATTGACGTTCGGACGCTTGCCGCTGGTGAGGTTCCGAAGCCGTTCCTCGGCCAGGGTCGATTCCGACTTCGTCACTACCATTGCCACCCCCGCCACGAGCAGCGCAATGGCCACTCCGGCGGCAATCATGACAAAGGTCGTCCCGTCCATCGCTCAGGGCTCCTCTCTTGGTGCAACCGACCGATCGCCGCGATCTCCGACTCGCTCCCCCAACCGATTCCACCCCTTAATCCGCCATCAGGTCACGTTGGCGGAACAGATCCGTCGGCAGCACGCAGCCAGATGATTCCAGGCGATCCATGAACGACGGTCGAATGCCGGTCGAGGTGAACCGCCCGTGGGCCCGGCCGCCGGAGTCAACACCAACCTGTTCGAATTTGAAAATCTCTTGCATGATAATCGTGTCCCCCTCCATGCCGACGACCTCGGTGATGCTCGTCACCTTTCTCGGGCCGCCTTGCAAACGGTTTGCCTGGATAATCAGGTCCACGGCCGAGGCGAACTGAGAGCGAAGCGCCCGGATGGGAAGCTCCAGGCCGGCCATGCTGATCATCGTCTCCAACCGGCTCATGGCATCGCGCGGGTTGTTGGCGTGCACGGTGGTCATCGAGCCTTCGTGGCCGGTGTTCATGGCCTGAATCATGTCGAGGGTCTCGGCCCCTCGACATTCGCCGATGATGATCCGGTCGGGCCGCATTCGCAGGGCGTTCTTGACCAGGTCGGTCGCCGTGACGGCCCCTCGCCCTTCAACGTTCGGCGGTCGGGTTTCGAGCCGCACCACATGCTCCTGCTGCAGGCGAAGCTCGGCCGCGTCCTCGATTGTGATAATCCGGTGGTCGTTCTGGATGAAACTCGAAAGCGTGTTCAGTAACGTCGTTTTGCCCGAACCCGTACCGCCGGAGATGATGATATTCAAGCGCGCCCTCATGGCCGCTTCCATCAAGATCAGCATCTCGGGCGTGAATGCCTTGAACCGTAACAAGTCATCCTGCGTCAAGGGTTTCGAACCGAACATTCGGATCGTCAATACCGGCCCGTCGAGGGCCAGCGGGGGGATGATCGCGTTGACACGAGAGCCGTCCGGCAATCGCGCATCGACCATTGGCGAACTTTCATCGATCCGCCGACCCACGCGAGAGACAATGCGGTCGATGATCTGCAACAGGTGATCATCATCGCGGAATCCCACGCACGATCGCTCGATCCGCCCCCCTTTTTCAATAAACACGTACCGGGGACCATTGATCATGATGTCCCCGATCCCTTCCTCCTTCAGCAACGCTTCCAGGGGCCCGAGGCCGAAGGTTTCGTCCAGAATCTCATCGACGAGCCGCTGGCGCTCGTTCCGATTGAGCATCGGGTCGTCTTCGTCGAGCAGGTGCTCGATCACCGAGCGAACCTCGGCTCGAACCGTCCTCGGGTCCAGCTCGTTGACCCGATTGAAGTCGAGCCGATCGACCAGCTTGCTATGAATCCGTCGCTTGATCGCCTCGAACGCCGCCACGGCCGGGTCGGCCTTGGCCGGTTCCTGGTCCTTGGGCTTGGGAGGCTTTGGTGGCTTCGGAGGTGGTGCCACGGTCGGGGTGGGAGGGATCGTCGCCACGGGGGCGTTGGGTTCAGACCCCTCGGGCGGTTCGCTGGTGGGCGATTTGGCCTGCGCGGGGGTTGCCCCGAGGGTTCTCTGACCGAGCGGGCTGCGTCCAAATCCGTGAAGCATCGTCGGGAACCTCCGAAGGTCCCCGACTCAGCCGGTTCGCACGGGAGTGGGGGGACCAAAGATCATCCGCGAATCAGGTAAACATCGCCGCAATCTTGCCCATGAACGGTTTTGCCTTCTCACCACCAATCGGCGCAAAGCTCCGGGCAATCTCGGTGATGGACCGTGTGACTCGATGCTTTGGAGCCTCGGTTTCCAGCGGAACTCCCTTGGTTCGGGCAGCCCCGACGATCTCCGAGACGTTCGGAATCTGCCAGCCGATGGGAGCCCCGAGAGTTTCCTCGGCCTTCTTTAAGCCGATCGTCGTAATGTCCGACCCCACCCGATTGACCACCACGCGCACCCGATCGGCCAACCCATCGATCTCCCGGAAAATCTGCATCAGGCGCGCCCCGTTTCGCAGCCCGCACACATCGAGCTGCGTGACGAGCAGCACCGCCTCGGAACGCTCCAGGGCGACGAAGTCGGTTTCCTGGAATCCCTTGCTCGCATCAACCACCACGTAGCGAAAGGCGCTGAGCAACAGGTCCATCAACCGTCGTAGCCCTTCAAGATCCACCTTCACGGCATCTTCCATCGCCGCCGGCGCAGGCAACACGTAAACACCTGATTCATGCTGGGTCAGCGCTCGATGCAACAGCGATTTGTCATACCGGTCAATGTCCGAGACCACATCGGAAATCGTCAGTTCGGGCATGACGTCGAGCAGCGTATCGACACAGCCGAGCAGCAGGTCGAGGTCCACCAGCGCCACGCTCGCCCCGGGGGCCTTGGTCAGGGCCACGGCCAGGTTGACCGCCAGCGTCGTGCATCCGACCCCTCCGGCCGAGCCGATCACCGTCACCATCGTCCCCCGACCTTCGGGTGGCAACGTGGCATCGGGCAAGAGGCGAGCGATCGCCGTGCGGGCCTCCTCGGCCTCGACCGGCAACGGCAGGAATTCCGAGGCCCCGGCTCGCAAGGTCCGCAGAATCGTCTCGCCGTCACGCAACTGGCTGGCTGGCAAGACCGCGACCCGAGCGGCGCGGTCCTTGATCTCTCGGATCGTGACGAGGGCTCGTTCCGGATCGGCGTCCAGAACGATCACCACCAACTCGCAAGACGACGCCTCGATCTGGCGCAGGGTCGCGTTGTAATCCGAGCACGTGTCCACAATCTGGACGGTTCCCAGATTTGTCAACGCGGCCTTCACCGCCGCTTGCGAGGCGGGGTTCGGGTCGACCAGGAGTAGTCGTCGCGCAGTGTCCATGAGCTCGACCGGTGTCTCGGCGTCGGGCGGGTCTGCTGGCGTCCCGATTGCGGGAGCAGCGTCACCCGGGAGGGGAAGGAATGGCGTTGGCGTCGATAGCGGGCATCAGGCCATCGAGGCGGAACGGGCGGCGGGCTTCCAGAGTCTCTGCCGCCTGCGGGGGTGGTTCCGGGGTCGGTTCCGGCTTCGGGCCTACCAGGTGCATGCGAGGGGCTCGAAGGCCGGCGAAAATCATCAGCCGACGCGGAGCCTCGTTCGCCGGAGCAGGTTCGACCATCTCGGTCATGACCGGCGGCGGCTCCGGTGGGAGATTCGGCACCGGCACTGGCACCGGTTGAGCTTCCGGTTCCGGCAGGGGTTCCGGTTCGGGCTCTGGTTCCGGTTCCGGTTCGACCGCTGTGATCGTGGTATCATTGAGGCCCCGAAGCGACAGCGTCAGAGGGCCCTCTTGCATCGCACTGGCCAGGGTTTGCACTTGATCCGGCGTGACTTCCAGCGTCACCGTTCGGGCCTCGATCGAGCGGTCCTCGGGGCTTTCGAAGACGGTCCCCGAGGCCAGCACGCGGATGTTCTCCAGCACAACCTTGGCCCGACCCGGCATATCGGCCCTCGGCTGCAGCACATCGACGCGGTAATCCGGCAGGATGAAGCCCGAAACCCCCGTCTGTTCGTCCACCGGTACCGCAAAGGCTCTCATGCCCGGGGTGATCCGCGCGATCATCCCCGTCGGCGTCCCTTTCTGGGCGAGCTTGCCGTCGAGAATCACATCACCTGGAAGCATCCGGATCATCGCCCAGCGATCGACCGCCTGCTTCATGTCGGTCAAGGCGCCGCTGGGAACCATCGCCGTCGGGATTTCCTTGGGCTCGATCATCTCTGGCGTTAGCGTCTCCTCGACCCGAATTTCGCGGTTCGCAACCAGAACCAGAGTCTTCGGAATTTCGGTCGAGGGTTCGCGGTTCAGCAGTGATCGGACGCCCCACATGGCCGCCAGACCGCATAGCGCGGCGAGTCCGAGCAGCACGGGTGCCCTGCCGTTCATCATGGTGCTCCTCTGCCCGTTTGGGGCGACTCGCTCACATCAAAAGACCGTGGAATGCCATGTAGCCGATCGAACCAATGGCCAGCGGAATGCCATAAGGCAAGAGCCGCATCGTCGGCTTTCGCTCGGCCGCCCGCTCGGCAAGTTTGTCGGGATGTTTCACCGTGACGATCTCTTCCGCGATTCGCTTGCCCATCGTCCAGTGGCGCCGCCACTGACCGCTCCAGGCGATCATCCCCAGGGCGATGATCCCTCCCACGATCGCCGAGACCGCCAGCGCCTCGGCCGCCATCAGCGGTCCGACCCAGGCACCAAATCCTGCAAACATCTTCACGTCGCCCGCCCCCATGCCGCCGATGGCACAGACGATCATCAAGGGGACGAAGCCAACGACCATTCCGGCCACCGACCAGCCCAGCCCTCCCCAACCTGCCGTCCAGCCCCAGTAGGCCAGGCCACCGGCGGCCAGGTGAAACGTCAGCCAGTTCGGCACCCGGAGCTGGCGACCGTCGATGATCGCCGCTTCCACCATCAGGGCCGAGACCAGCCAGGCGGCTCCCATCGGCAAGGTGTATGGCATCGTTCGCAATCCTCCCTCGTGCAACCGCCTGTTGGCCCGACCCCCTCGAACCGTCATGCAGGCGTTCTCGTGTGAAAGAAGCCTAGGACATGAATGACCGAAGGGCCTCTCGGCAACCGGCTTTTTGAGCCGCATCGCCGGAGGCCCCTCAGTCTGCGTCACAAGTGGCGGCCAGACCGCCTTGGCATCAATTGACGCCCTGGATGGCCGTGTCAACGTTGCCGAAGGTTGTGTTCAGGCTCGTGCCCAGGGCTCGAACACTGACGATAATCGCCACGGCGATCAGGGCGACCATTACGGCATATTCGACCGCCGTCGGGCCGTCTTCACTCTTGATGAAACCGCGAACTCGTTTGATGAGCGTGCTCATGGGTGGTTCCTGACTCTGGGGGCCTTTTGCTCGATCGTGCTCGAGACTGGCTCCGGTTCCGTTCGTCCGAATCTTGCGTCGCTCCTGATCGACGATCGGGCCGCGACACCCTTCAATCGACTGATGCTGGCGTCTTCGTCTGATCATGTCCCGTGGCGTCTTGTCCGCGGGGCTATCAGAACCTTAGGTCAGATTTTGAAGCGAGGTGGCCCTGCCTTCGGAAAATGTTGCGAGGAAACGACGCAGCCCAGGACTCAGGCCCCGTCATTTCATGAGGTTCACGTCCCGAACTGTCTCGTCGATCGCAACGAGCGTGTTCCCGTCGTAATAACGCACCTGAAGCAGCCGCATCGACGCGACCCGGTTGGCCTGCCAGCCCACTCCGGAGAACTCGACCGACGTCTCGGGGTGATAGCCTGACATCGACGACAGCGCCGACGTCACCGAGACCCCCAGGTTCGCCCCCGAGCCCTGGCCGAACTGGCCCCAACTGGTCGATTTGCCCCCGATGATCTGGTACGACATTACCCCGCCGACGAGTCCCAACGACTGCGTCCAGGTAATCGTCTCATTGGTCGTCGACAACTTCGCCGTGTGCTGGGTCGATGTGGCCTGCGCGACATCGGCGTTGTACGCGATGACCTCCAACCCTCCCGACCGAAAGGATGGCTGGCTTCGATAGTTCAGGTTAAACGCAATGAACTGCCCCGCCTGGCTGTCAAGCGGGCTCATTGACGTGGTGATCTGGGGCCCTTCGGCAACCGAGTCTGGGGCAATGATGACCAGCTCCCAGTCTTCCTCGACGCGATCGAAGGGCGGTGGTGTACTCTGCGCCATGGCGGTCCACGCCCCGGCCGTGGCAATCCACGCGACGGCCAGCAGCGGCCCGACCGCCTGGACGATCCGTGGTCGGTTCATGCGTTCTGCTCCCGTTGTTGCAAAAAAAATGGAACGGTCGTCGCGCGCAGCACGGGCCGCGCGGAGCTTCGGTTAACGCGACAGGTTCAGCCGGATCAATCCGCCCGCCGTCCAGTTCGTCTGGACCTCGCCGGGGATTGCGGTCGGATCACGCGTGAGCGCCGGCTGCACGATTACGTACTTCGGGTTCCCCTTGAAATTCACGGACAACACCCGGACCGCCGCAAAATCAACCACCTTGTACTGGGCGTTGTTGCCGTTGCCGGAATTCTCCGAATAGATGGGAATCGTCCGCGGCTTGCCGATGATCGCTGTCAGGTCGTCTTTAATCCCCGCGCTGATGCCGGGATCACCTTCGAGCATCACGTAAGGGCCGTCGCTGTCGGACTGGCTGAGTGTGAGCTTCCCTCCCGGATACCTCGACAGTTGCTGCGGAGTGACCCCGTATCGGATCTGCGCTCCCAGCGTGCTGGTACTGTTGTTGGTGGTCCCGATGTTGACGGTTCCCCAGTTGCCGGGAGAGCCGGACTTGACCGGGTACAGGACCGATTCCGGAATCCCGTCCGTTCCGGAGGCAACCTGACCCGTGTCCGTGTCGTAGCGGTACTTGTCGCCGTTGCT
Source organism: Tautonia marina (assembly GCF_009177065.1). NCBI lineage: Bacteria > Pseudomonadati > Planctomycetota > Planctomycetia > Isosphaerales > Isosphaeraceae > Tautonia > Tautonia marina. Next base: position 42,332 of record NZ_WEZF01000020.1, on the reverse strand, counting down.
TGAGGTCGGGCTGATCATCCGCTCGTAAGCCTCCTGGTCCAAAACGATCGGCAAAAGGTCGGCGTTCTGGCTCGATTCGGAACTGAACCCGGCAATGCTGTAGTTCATCGCAGTGGCCGTGCCGCGCACCCGGACGGACGCCCCGTCAATCCCGATCGCCCGTGCGAAGAAGGCCGGAACAATGCCTCCCCGCTCCTCCGATCGGGCCGCGCGCACCTGAACCGAGTTGAAGTTCGCCGCCAGCGACGCGTCACTGAGAAACGGGCTGGCCGGGTTCATCGGATCGGCAATGTATCCCAGCACCACATCCCCGTTCGGGGCGTTGAACGGGTTGCTTACGATCACCGGCGGCTGACCGAGGACCTCATTCTGTTCGACGAACTGCTGCGCTCGACTCTGAGCCGAGGTGAAGATCGTCGTCAGCGACATGTTCGGGTTCAGCCGTCGCTCGTCGGCCAGGGCCGAGGCCCCGGCCAGTGCTCCGGCATCGGCCGAGATGCCCAGTTGGTGCCGCGCCACGGCCAGCACCGTCGTATCGACGGCCAACGCCACGAAGCCGAGGATCGCGGTCATCATTACAGCCGAGAGCACCAGGGTCGCCCCGCGGCGCCCTTCGGCCGCATCGGCGTGTCGTCTCATGAACGGATCCTCCTGCGACGGGGCCGTCGCGTCACGGGTTCTTTTCACTACACATGGTTGCCGAGGCCACGACCGTCGTTTCCTCGAACGCGAACGGATCTCCCAGCCAGCTCACGTCCTTGAACGGCACGCTCAGCCGAACGGTGATCGGTGCCGGTGCCTCCACGTTGAGCCACGATCCGTTCGGACTGCTGATCTGCACCGAAGGCGTAATCCCCGTGCCGGCCAGGGCCGCATTGATCCGGGCCTGCACGGCCGCCTCGCTCTGACCCGGCAACACCGCCGTCCGGCAGCCTTCACGCGCCGCCACATGCAAGAGTTGCGACACCATTCCCAGGCGAGACGCTTCGATCGTGCCCAGAATCAACGCGAGAAACAGCGGTAAGATGATCGCCATCTCCACCGCGGCCGCCCCGGATCGCTTGTAACGGCGCGAACACGAGACGCGCATTTCAGGGGACCTCCTTCGTCTCTCATCGAACGCCATGCCCTCCCCACGCCTGGAATGCACGCGCCGATGCCTCCACAGCCCCGGATCTCCAGGACTGCAAACCTTCCTTGAGAACCCTAGTTCACCCTTTCCGCCGCTTGCAAAATGGCGGGCAAGGCGCTGTTTCCTTCTGGCATCATTTCAGTTCGCCTTGTCAGCACCACCGGTCCCTCGATACAATTCACCCTTTTCCCAAACCACACTTTGACCCAGGCAGTTCGCCGGAGCGTGTGCCGTGGCCGTACCGAAGCGGCGTACATCGAAGTCCAAGAAGGGAATGCGGCGTAGCCATGACGCCCTTCAGTTCAACGTCATTCTGATCAGCTGCGAACAGTGCGGCACCCTGAAGCCTCGCCATACGGTCTGCCCGGATTGCGGGACCTATCGCGGTCGACAGGTATTGAAGATCGGTGACGAGGAGTGAGCCGGGCCAGATCGCCTCTGTGCTGGCCATGATCAGGAGTCAGTCCGATGGGACGGCAGTGCGAAGTTAGCGGCAAGAAGACCTCATTCGGCAACCACGTCACCACACGCGGCAAAGCCAAGTACCTCGGCGGTGTCGGCACCAAGATCACCGGCATCAGCCGACGGAAGTTCAAGCCCAATCTCCAGACGATCAAGGTCTGGCTTCCCAACGGCACCACCCGCCGCGTTCGCGTGGCCACCTCGGTCATCCGCGAAGGGAAGCTGACGCTCGAAGTCGACGGAAAGATGCAGACCTTCCCCCTGATCAAGGCCTCCAAGGGAAGCCGTCAGGCCCGGGAAAAGCTCGGTAATCTCTTCCCGCTCTGAGTTCTGAGCCCCCAATGATTTGTTTGCCCAATCTCGGGGAGAGCCCCCTCTTCACGGCCTCCCCGTGGATCGGGACGCTCTTCCCCCAAGATGTCCTGAGTTGTTGCATCCCGTTGCAATGACCAGGCTCAATCCTTCCTAAATCCCGCCAATCCGCTCGAAGAATCAGCCGATCCTCGATCGTCTGCCGTCTTTCCCTCCCCAATCGTGCTCCCGATCCTGCTCCAGCGATCGGCGGTGCCCTCTTCACCGAGCCCTCCGATTCGGGTTCAATCAAACAACGGTCAGCGCTCTCCCCGGCGCTCGGTTTCCGACGATCCGGGGCTTCGTTTTCGGCCGTCAGCTTCCGACCTTCGGCTGGGTTTGCTGTAACCTCGCCGCGCTCGGAAGACTTCCCCCCCGCCGAGTCGGACGAGCGAGCGAGGCGCTTCAACCATGGACGAGGAGTTGCTCAGGAGCAACCGTTCAGGCCGGCGACCGCCTGACGACGAGGTTCCGGGTTCAAGCGACCGCCCTCGTTCGACGGACGATCCCGGCATCGAGCAAGAGGCTCCCCCGTTCGATCTCCCCGCCGTCCACCGCTACCTGATTCGGCTCATCGTCGATCGAGACGAGGCCGACGTCCTCTACCAGCGGTTCGTGCCCGGTCTACAGCGGGAGGCTCAGCACACCATCGTTTCCCAGCACAAGCGTTCCCGGCTTGTCTTTCGGAGCGCCTTGATCCAATGGCTCGCCGAGCTTCAGCAGTCGGATCGCTGCCCCGTTCCCCTGGCCCCGCTCGACGTCTCAATCGAGGAGGCTCGCTTCGACACAATCTGGAGAACCGTCCTGCTCGAACGCACCTGGCAACGGCTTAAGCTCCTTGAGGAAGAATCCGGTCAGCCCTTCTTCCTCGCCTTTCGCCAGCGATCTGAGGCACCGGGGCTCTCCACTCCCGAACTGGCCGATCGCATCGCCCTGGCCCTCGATCGTCCCATCTCCACTGCCGGCACGCAGCGACTCTTGCGCCGGGCCCATGCGCAGTTCTCCCGGATGCTCCTTGAGGAGGTGATCGCCACCCTTCCCGAGAATCCTCCCTTCGAACTCCTGGAACGCGAATTGATCGAAACCAACCTGCTCGCCTTCTGCCGAGAGGCGATCGGAGGGCTCCGCCGCCGCTCCTCCCCCCCGGGTCGGCGACCTGCTCCGTAATCGGCGATCGGTTGCAAATCCTTTTCTGCGCAGAACTTCGGGGGCGGGAGACGAGAGCCTCGGCTCCGTCTTCCGCCCCCGAATCAAGCGATCACGCATGGCCGTGCGACCGCGGATGCCGTCAGTTCGCTTCTGCCGGAACGGCGTGATCATTCAGCCGTTCGACCAGTTCCAGGGCATCTTCCGCCCGTCGCCGGTCGGCATATTTGGCCAGCGGAGCCGATGGGGTTCCATCTCCGTAAATCCCGACCACCACATGCAAGCCTCGAGATTCGACCACCTCGGCCCGATCAAACAGACCCGATCGGATCAAGGAGGCCAGGTTCCGCTGCCAGAGGGCTGTTTCGTTGAGCTTCTTAACCATCTTGACCTCCCTGACGTGCCAGTCACGATGATGAGACCTCATGGTGAACGGCCGTGCCGTTCTGTCCTACTACTACGGTTCGTTCTGGGGAATTGTTCTCAGAAAGAGATTCGACGGGCCGCCCCGGATCTTCATCTCCTGTGCCGATTGCGACGGTTTTAAGCGTCTGGAGGGTCAAGGCCGACGCGACGCTCGTCCGATAACCACTCCCAGGAGACTGGACCACGCGTTCCTGATCGATTGGGCATGGAGGCGACCACAATGCGAAGAGCGCAGGGTTCTCGGCCAGACCGCGGTCCTCGCCGCAGGAGACAGCCGAGCTTCGAGGCGCTCGACGGCCGGTTGCTTCTCTCGGGAGTGACGCCCGTCGGCGGAAAGCTCGGGCCGTTCATTGCTCCCGGAGCGATCCGGCCCCGCATTCAGCAGGCTCCGGTGCGCGTCGACGCCTCACCGGCGGTCAACCAGTACCTGGTGCAACTGCTCGGCCCCGATGCCATGGAACCGATCCGAGCCCAGGCGGCGGCTCGGGGCGTGGCGGGCCGTTCCATGCTGCATCAGGCCGTGCTCGCCCAGCCGTTCGTGAACGCCATGTTGGGCTCGGTCGATACCTATACCTTGCTCAACTCACCTGCGGCGCAGGCCCTGGTCGGCTTCTCGGCCGCGCCGGAAGCCCCGCCAGAGGAGCAAGAACCGGTCCAGTTCCTCGTGCCGGAATCGAACCTCCTGTTCCTCGGACCGACCGAGGCCACGATCCAGATTCCTCCCGCCGAGGGCCGAGCGGCCTTCACGGTGACGGTTCCGATCGGCAATCTGCAATTCCTCGGCGAAGGGTTCTACCAGGTCGCCGTGCCCGTCGATCAGATCCCCGGTGAAGGGGTTCTGCCCCCTTCCGAGACGATCGGCACCGGCGCACTCTCCTCGGTCTACCGCCAGACCGGCCCTCTTATGACCGAGGCTCTCCGCACCGGCCGACCCTTTCGGGGCCTGAACACGCCGCCGGTGGTCCGCGGCCTTCGGCTGGCCCGATCGCTCGGCGATCCTCGCCTGATTCCCCCTGGAACGCAGGCCAACTACCTCCGATTGCTCCGCGTGGCCGTCGAGCGCAACGCCTTCGACACCTCTCCCGAGCAATCCCAGCGGATTACCGACGAGTTGGAATCCTTCCTCTTCGACGTGCAGCAGCTTTCCGCCTCGGGAGCCTTCACGCCGGTCGTTCCGCCCGCGACCCCCGCGAACATGCTCGGCGGCGCTCGGCTGGGGAACACCATCCAGATCACCTCGGGAGCCGTCCGCGACCTGGTGAACGTCGCCCCGAGTCAGACCGGCCTGCAACTGTTCGGTCTGAACTTTCCCGGCCGGATCGACTCCGGCATCATCATCGCGGCCAATGGCGACTATGGCCTGGTCCTCTCGGCCCGAGGCCCGATGCAAGACGCTCCCGCCGGCTTCTCCACCGACACCGTCGGCGGTGATCTCCGCGTCCAGCTCAGTAACGCCCAGGCGATCACCGAGCTGAACGGCCTGCGGATCGAGGAAGGAACCTACCTTGGCTCGGTCATCTCCGGAGAGATTACCGCCTCGCGGACTCCGATCGGTCCCCGAGAGCTTGTCACCCTGGGGGCCGCCGCCGGGTTCGGCACGGGCCTCGACTTCGGTACCACCATCACCTACACCCGCGTGATCCCGCTGGGTAACCTCAATGCCCTGATTCCTCAGTACCCCGCTCCCTGATGCAACGGGGAGCGTCACGATGGCCTGGTTCATCCCCCGACCTTCGCGGGCCGAGGGATGAATCAGAGCCCCTCTTCAGGCTTTCATGCGATCAGGTCTTGAAGCACCCGGCCGTGCACGTCGGTCAGGCGGAAGTAGCGCCCTTGATATTTAAAGGTGAGCCGCTCGTGATCGATTCCGAGCAGGTGCAGGATCGTCGCGTGCAGGTCGTGCACATGGACGGGGTTCTCGGCGATGTTGTAGCCGAATTCATCGGTGGAACCGTAGGAGAGGCCGGGCTTGATGCCGCCGCCGGCCATCCAGATCGAGAAGCAGCGGGGGTGATGGTCGCGGCCGTAGTCGGTGGCGGTCAGCTTGCCCTGGCTGTAATTGGTGCGGCCGAACTCGCCGCCCCAGACCACGAGGGTCTCGTCGAGCAACCCTCGCCGCTTCAGGTCGATCACCAGGGCGGCGCTCGCCTGGTCGGTCTGACCGCATTCGCGTCGCATGCCGCCGGGAAGGCCGCCGTGGTGGTCCCAGTCCTGGTGAAAGAGCTGGATGCAGCGCACGCCTCGCTCGGCCAGGCGGCGGGCGAGGAGGCAGTTGGAGGCAAACGTGCCGGGGGTGCGGGCGTCCTCTCCATAGAGCTCGAAGGTGGACTCGGGCTCGTCGGAGACATCGGCGACTTCGGGCACCGATGCCTGCATCCGGTACGCCATCTCATACTGGGCGATCCGAGCGTCGAGCACCGGGTCGAGCGTTTCCTCATGCTCGATCTGGTGCAGTTCCCTGAGCCGATCGAGCATCTTGCGGCGGCCGGCGTCGGTCACGCCTTCGGGATTCTGAAGGTACAGGACCGGCTCGGCCCCCGCTCGAAACAAGATGCCTTGATGAGCCGATGGCAAGAACCCGTTTCCCCAGAGCCGAGAATAGAGCGGCTGACCCCCTTTGCCCTTGGTGATTAGTACGCAGAAGGCCGGCAAGTCCTCGTTGTCCGACCCGAGCCCGTAGCTAAGCCATGAGCCGATCGACGGCCGTCCGGCAATCTGAGCCCCGGTCTGGAGGAAGGTGATCGCCGGGTCGTGGTTGATCGCCTCGGTATACATCGACTTGACGATGCACAGCTCATCCGCGATCTTGGCCGTGTACGGCAACAGCTCGCTGACCCACGCGCCCGACTCGCCGTGCTGGGCGAACTTGAACAGCGAACCGGCCAGCGGCAAGGTCGCCTGGTTGGCCGACATGCCGGTCAGGCGCTGGCCGCCTCGGACGGACTCGGGCAGGTCCTCGCCGTTGCGGTCGTTGAGGGTCGGCTTGTAGTCGAACGTCTCCAGTTGCGACGGGCCGCCGCTCATGAACAGAGAGATGATCCGCTTCGCCTTGGGTGCGAAGTGCGGCAGGCCGGGCAGACCGGAGTCGTTCGTATCGGTTGCGGCCGATGCGAAACGCCCCTCGCCGCCAAGCAGATGAGCCAGCGCCGCGGTGCCGATGCCGAGCCCCGTCTTCGCGAAGAAGTGGCGGCGGTTGAGTTGCAGGCCGAGATGATCGGGGGGAGTGGGTTCGAATCGCATCGGCTCACCGTTTCATGTGACATTCGTCGTGGTTCAAGATCACTTGCACGAGGACGGCAAAGGCGGCCTGCTCGACCTGATCGAGGTCCGGGTCGGGTGGCTCGTCGCCGATGGCGAGAAAGGCCTCGGCGCGGGAGCGATCATCCCTGAACTCGTCGATCTGTTCGTGGTACAGCTCGGCCAGAATCTCGGATTCCTCGGGGGTTGGGGGGCGACCGATGGCGGATCGGAAGGCGAAGGTGATCCGGGCGTCGAGCGTCTCGCCTCCCTCGCGGATGGACCGCACGGCGAGGGCACGGGCGGCTTCGACATACTGAGGGTCGTTCAGGAGCAAGAGGGCCTGCATCGGGGTCATGGTCGTCGGCCGCAGGACGGTGCAGACCTCTCGGGCGGAGGCGTCGAGGGTGATCATCGACGGCGGCGGCGCGGTTCGCTTCCAGAAGGTGTAGAGGCTGCGGCGATGGCTGCCGGGGCCTTCGTCTCGGATGTAGGTCTGGCCGGAGTTCTCCTCCCAGATACCGGCGGGCTGATACGGTTTGACCGGTCTTCCACCGATGCGCTCGACCAGCAGCCCGCTGGCGGCCAGGGCGGCGTCGCGGATCGTCTCGCCGCGAAGGCGCTGGGCGGGGCCTCGGGCGAGCAAGAGGTTCTCGGGGTCGCGGGCCCGGACCTCCGGATCGACGGTCGAATCTTGCCGGTAGGTGGAGGAGGTGACGATGGTTCGGATCAACTGTTTCACGTTCCAGCCGGAGTCGATGAAGGTCCGGGCAAGCCAGTCGAGCAGTTCGGGGTGGGTGGGGGCGGCTCCCTGGCTGCCAAAGTCCTCGGGGGTGGCGACGAGCCCTCGGCCGAACAGGTCCTTCCAGTGGCGGTTGACGGCGACGCGAGCGGTGAGCGGGTGCTCGGGGTCGGTCAGCCACCGGGCGAGGCCGAGCCGGTTGCGGGGCTGATTGCTCGGGAAGGGGGAGAGGGACTCGGGGGTGTTCGACTCGACCAGATCGCGGGGGGCGTCGTAGGCCCCACGGGCGAGCAGGAAGGTCTGGCGAGGCTCGGGCATCTCTCGCATGACCATCAGCTCGGGGATCGACTCGACCAGGCTCGATCGCTGGCGGCGCAGGTCGCGGAGGGCGGCCAGGCGGGCTCGGTACTCGGGGTCGTGGTTCTCCAGGTAGTAGGCGAACAGCAGGTCGCGGCGCTCGCCCTCGGGAGAGGTGAACGCATCGGCAAGTGAGGTTCCGTCGTGCAGGTGGGCGACTTCGAGCGGGGTGAGGCGGCGGTCAGCGATCTTGACCTCGTCGATCATGCCGCCGATGAAGCCGCGGTCGCGGAAGCGCTGGCCGAAGGTCAGCTCGTCGCCGCCGCCGCCGGTGATGTCCTTGACCAGGTGATCGCGGACGACCTCGACGGGGGCGGGTCGGCCGTTGACGTAAAGGGTGATCCCATCGGCTCGGCTTGATCCGTCGTAGGTTACGGCGAGGTGGACCCAGGTCTCGGGGGGCATGGGGTCGATGGCCTGGATGCCGATGGCGTTGCCGGGCCAGAAGTGGACGAGTGAGGCGCTGAGGCGTCCGTCCTCGATCAGGAGCTGATAGCCTCGGCTCCCGGCGTCGGTCCAGGCTCGGGAGCGGTGGAACAGGACGGCACGGTCCTTGGTGTCGGGAGTCCTGGCCCAGAGAGCGACGGTGAAGGGGTCGTCTCGGGTGAAGTTGCCCATCGGCAGCACAAGGCTATTTTCGCCGCTGAGCAGGAGGCCGCCGCCGACCTGGCCGTCGATCGGCTGGGGGGCATCGACGAGGCGACCGGGGGCGTCGGGGTTGGCCAGGTTCGGGGTCGTCTGGCTGTCGCTGGCAATCTCGTCGAGCGGGAAGTCGCCGATCAGGCCGGTGACCGTCGGCTCGTGGTCGGACTGGTCGAGCCAGGCGTCGAACGCCTCGCGGCGCTGGTCGGCCAGGTGGGCGAGGGCGGCCTCGGCCTCCTGGATCTGGGATTCAAAGGATTCGATCTGTTGATCCTGGTCGCCCTGGGTCAACAGCAGGGTCGGGGTGGGGGTGGCGTTGGTGAAGTGGGAGTAGAGGCCGGATTCGTCGATGTTGTCGAAGAAGCTGGAGAGTTCGTAATAGTTGCGCTGGCTGATCGGATCATATTTGTGATCGTGACAGCGGGCACAGCCGATGGTCAGGCCGAGGATGGCGGTGCCGAGGGTGTCGGTGCGGTCGGCGACGTACTCGGCACGGAATTCTTCCTCGATGCTGCCGCCTTCGTTGGTCATCCGGTGGAGGCGGTTGAAGGCGGTGGCGAGGATCGGGTCGTAGCCGTCGTCGGGGTCAAGCTCGTCGGGGGGGATCAGGTCGCCTGCGATCTGCCAGGTGAGGAACTGATCGAAGGGCATGTTCGTGTTGAAGGATCGGATGACCCAGTCGCGCCAGGGCCAGACGGCCCGCTCAACGTCGGCCTGATAGCCGTAGGTGTCGGCATAGCGGGCCAGGTCGAGCCAGCCGACGGCCTGGTGCTCGCCGAAGCGGGGGGAGTCGAGCAGGCGATCGACCAGGCGTTCGTAGGCGTCGGGTCGGTCGTCAGCGAGGAAGGCGTCGATCTCGGCGACCGAGGGGGGCAGGCCGGTCAGGTCGAGCGAGAGACGGCGGATCAGACGATCGCGGTCGGCCTCGGGGGCGGGCGCAAGCCCTTCGGCGTCGAGGCGGGCGAGGACGAAGCGGTCGATCGGGTTGGACGGCCAGGAGGGGTCGCTGACCTCCGGAATGGGAACCGCGCTGATCGGATTGAACGACCAGTGCTGCTCCCAATCGGCCCCTTGCTCGACCCAGCGGCGGAGCAGGTCGATCTCGGCGTCGGAGAGGGTGCGGCCCGAGTCGGGCGGGGGCATGCGGTCGAGGTCGTCGTCGGAGGTGATCCGCCAGATCAGTTCGCTCGCGTCGAGGTCGCCGGGAACGACGGCATGGGCTCCCGAAGGGGTTTTGGCCAGGGCTCCCTCCTGGGTGTCGAGCCGGAGCCCCCCTTTACGGTCGGCCTCGTCGGGACCGTGGCAATGGAAGCAACGGTCGGAGAGGATCGGCCGGATCTGGCGGCCGAAATCGACCCGATCCGGGGCGTCCGGGGCCTCGGCCATCGCGGATGGGGTAGGACCACCGAGGCCGAGGAGCAGGCCGATCAGGGGAACCAGGCCGACGGAGCCGAGTCGAAGCGGTGGGAAGCTCATGCGATCATCACCGGGGGCTGGCGATTGGGGATCCACGATCCCGAGCACGACCGAGTGCGAGACGCAGTGCTCAAGCAAAGGGGTGGAATTCCTTTCTCATCATAAGGTGATGACGCCTGGGTTTCGAGGACTTCTTTTCCGGGACGGCGCGAACGCTCAGGGATGCGTTTCGACCGGAGGAGCCGACCCGAAGGAAGCCGAACGGCGTCGGGTGCGCCCGTCGGTGCGCCCCTGGGTGCGCCTGAGAGGTTTTGCGAAGTTTCCTTTCTGATAAGGACTTGTGACGCAAATCGCCGTTCGTTTCGTCGCCGCGACCGGGGGGAATGGGTTCGTTTCGTCACGAAGGATCGGCGTCGAATCGCGAGCGGGCGGGAGATGGGGTGCCAGGGATCGAATCGAAGGGCCGGAGGTTCGGGTGCGCCCTCCGGTGCGCTCCTGGGTGCGCCTGGGGGATAGGTCGAAAAGGGATATCCGTCATTGATTTACGTCGCGTGGTGCCGTTCGTTTCGAGAAACGGACGGCGCGGAATTGGCTTTGTTTCGCGCCGGAGTCTCGCGACATGAACGGAATGGCCCTCGTGGCGATTGCGGCTCGGGCTCCTTCGGCTCGCTCGTCACGAAGGGATCGGGAGGCGAGCAAACGCCCCAACTCGGCGAGTCAGGCCGGCGAGTCAGGCTCGCCTCGGGAGTGGTTTGGGTGGGGAACAGCCAGGTTGCCAAAGAAAAAAAAGAGAGCCGCGCGAAGGAAGGGTGAGACGGTCGCCAGAGGGATTCAAGCGTCGGGGAAGCGAACCGCCATGCTTTATCATCGGGGAATTGAGGAAATTCAGTCACCTGATCCAGAAAAATGAGAGACCCCAACGATGGCAACGGCCCCTGGGAGGGCGTTGTCGAAGCGGGGACGCGTGCGACACAAAGAAGGCCGGTTCAGGAGGTCGCCATCGTTCTGGAACCAGAATCGCGGGGACGGGGAGCGGGGTGATTTGGAACGAAAAGGAGGCCGGGGGGAAAGGCGTTGGATTAGGAGATTTCGGTAGAATCGGCGCGAGTGCGCGGGGCAGAAAAGGCGAGGATCATCCACGGGCAGTTCGCGGGGTTAAACTGACTTCCAAGGGGATTTGGGAAGCTGAGAGGTCAGTTCCGCGTGTCGAGCGGCGTTCGAGCGTGGGGTGGATCGACCGACCAAAGGGACGGAGGGGCGGCATGACTGGGCACGCTGTCGTCGGAAGGGGGCGTCGGCGTCGCTTCCGAGCCGGGGTGGAACGGGTCGAACCTCGGTGCTTGCTGGCGACCTTCTTCGTCATCAACACGGAAGACGCGGGGGCCGGCTCGCTTCGGGCGGCAATGCAGGCCGCCAACGCGAACCCGGGGGCGGATCATATCGAGTTCGCCATTCCGACCTCGACGGCTCCGGGGCTGAATGTGCCGGTGCCGGGGTTTGACCTGGGCACGCAGACCTGGCGGATCGAGCTGGAATCACCCTTGCCAGTGCTGACCGATCCGGTGACGATCGACGGGCTTTCTCAGGCCGATGTGCCGGTTGCCTTCTTTTACCCGGACGACATCGACGAGCCGACCACCATTCAGTCTGAGCCGAACTCGGTGGCGGCCTTGAACGGGAACAACGCCGCGCTTCGGGTGATCGTGGACGGCAGCGGGATTGACCGGAACGTTTATCCCGAGGTGGTTGGCTTCGAGCTTGCCACGAAGAACAGCAATCTGCGCGGTTTGATTATTGACGGGTTCGACATCGGGGTCCGGGTGCCGGATCGCTCGCACGTCGGCAACCGGATTCAAGGCAACAGCATCGGGGGGCATTTCCTCTTTCGGGTCGATCTCCAGACGGGAGACCCCTTGCCGGCTCCGGGGGATGTGAGCTTCCAGGGGGCCGGGATCTCGGGAGACGCGATCGTCGTCGCGGGGACGAACACGACGATCGGCGGCTTCAATGCGCAGGAAAATAATACGATCACGCTGGCCGGGGGCCGGGGGATCTGGATTCAGCCGGGGGCCGAGGGGAACCAGGTTTTCGGAAACCAGATCGGGGTGATCGGGCCGACCCGAAACGGGGTGTACGTGCAGGCGGGGAACGACCTGGAAGGCATTCTGATTGAGTCGTCGGACGATCAACTGGCCTCCAGCAATGCGATTGGCGGGCCGGAGCCGGGGTCGGGCAATGTGATCTCGGCCAATGGGAGCCACGGGGTCTGGCTGGATGGTCCGGGGGCGACGCGGAACCGGATCGAGGGGAATTACATTGGCGCGGCTCCCGGTGGCGGGTATCGGTTCGGTGCCGGGAATCCGGGGAACGCGGGAGACGGCGTGTTCGTCGACAATGCGCCGTCGAACCGGATCGGCGCGAATGAAGACGGCCGCCGGAACACGATTGCGGCGAACGGCGGAGCCGGGGTGCGCCTGTCGGGGCCGATGGCGTTCGGGAACCTGGTGGCGGGGAACTTCATCGGCACGACCTCCGATGGCAACGCGGCGCTCGGCAACGCGAGGGAAGGGGTTCGGGTCGAGCTGTCGGCATCGGGGAACACGATTGGCGAAGGCAATGTGATCTCGGCGAACCTGCGTGGCGTTGCGGTGGTGGGGGCGACGACCCGGAACACGGTGATCGCCAATAACCGGATCGGCAGCAGCGGATCGGGTCAGGGGGACCTCGGGAACGCGAAGGAGGGGGTTCGGATCGACGGAGCCCCGGATACGCGGGTGATCGGCGATGGGGACGGCTCGCAGATCATTTCTGGGAATAATGTGGGCGTGGCCATTCTGGGGCCGACGGCGACCGGGAACCTGGTGGCGGGAAGCTTCATCGGGACCGATCCGACGGGCCTTCTGGAGCTGAACAACTCGCTGCAGGGGGTGTTGATCGAGAACGCGCCGGGGAACACGATCGGCGGCACAACGACCGAGGCGAGGAACCTGATCTCGTCGAACCACTGGGGGGTGGATCTGGTCGGCGCCGGGACCGTGAACACGGTGGTGCAGGGGAACCTGATCGGCACCGACCTCTCGGGGACGCTCGCACTGAGCAACGAGGTGGACGGCGTTCGGATTCGGGACGGGGCCTCGAACAACCTGATCGGCGGAACGACGGTTGAGGCGGGGAACGTGATCGCGTTTAGCCGACGCGACGGGGTGCGGGTGGAAGGGCCGAGCATCGAGAACCGCATCCTGACGAACAGCATCTTCGACAACGCCGGACTGGGGATCAATCTGGTCGAGCCGTTGATGCTGGCGACGGGTCCGAACCTGTTGCGGCCGGCTCCGGTGATTGATCGGGTGCGGACCTCGACCGATTTCGCCAACATCGAAGGGTCGTTGACGAGCGTTCCGAACACGGCGTTCGTGATCCAGTTCTTCGCCAACGAAACGCTGGACCCGTCGGGCAACGGCGAGGGGAAGCGATATCTGGGCGAGACGGTGGTGACGACGAACGGCGCGGGGGTGGCGGTTTACTCGGCCGACGTGCCGGGAGCGGTCTTGCCGGGCGAGTTCGTGACGGCCACGGCGACCGACGCGGCGGGGAACACCTCGGAGTTCTCGGCCGGCGTGGCCGAGTTGCTCGGGACCGTTCAGTTTGCGATGGCGGTGTACGAGGTGGACGAGTCGAGCGGCGAGGCGGTGATCGCCGTCACCCGGACCGGAGGGAGCGGAGGTCAGGCGACCGTTGCGTACGCGACGATGGGAGGGTCGGCCGTGCCGGGCGTGGACTACTCGCCCGTTTCGGGAACCTTGACCTTTGACATCGGCGTGAATCAGCAGACCTTCACGGTGCCGATCCTCGACGACGACCTGGCCGAGGCGGTCGAGACGGTGGGGCTGGTGCTGTCGAGCCCGGCTGGGGCGGCGGACCTGGGCGACCCCTCGACGGCCATCTTGCGCATCGTCGACAACGACCAGCCGGGGACGATTGCCTTCGCCAGCCCGACCTTCGTGGTTTCGGAGGAAACGGGCGAGGCCACGATTACGGTTGTCCGGAGCGCCGGGGGAGGCTCGGTGTCGATCGAGTACGACACGAGGGCCGGAACGGCGGTGCCGGGGGTCGATTATCTGCCGGTTTCGGGGACGTTGACGTTCGGGCCGGGGCAACTGGTGCAGACCTTCACGGTGCCGATTCTGTTCAATCCGGGGTCGCAAGGGTCGCCAATGCTGGGGCTCTTCCTGGATGACCCGATGGGAGGAGCGAGCCTGGGAGTGCCCTCATCGGCGGTCTTGACGATCACGAACCTGGAGGTGCCGAGGGTTGCGAGCGTGGTGCCGCAATCGGATCGGCGAGGGTTCCTGACGATTGCGATCGGTTTCGACCGCGACATGAACGGCCCGAGGGCCGAGGATCTGCGCAACTACGGCTACAGCGTGCAAGTGCCGGGGCATAACCGCCGGATTGGCACGAGGGAAGACCTGTTGGTGCCGCTTGGGCCTCCGGTGTACGACCCGGCGACCCGAACCGTCACCCTGCGGACCCTCAAGCCGGTGCGGCCGGGAACGCCGGTGCAAATCCTGATCAATCAGGTGACGGGAATTCCGGGCGCGGGGGTCGGCGTGGCAGACGAGAACGGCGTCTTGCTCGACGGTGACGGCGACGGTCGCCCCGGCGGGACCTTCTCGACCGTCTTCCGAAGCCCGAGGCCGACCCCTGTGCCTCGCCCCTGGCCCCCCTTCCAGCGCCCGGCCTGGATGTTCCGGGGAGGCCGGTTGGGTTAAGCGGGCATCCAGGTACAATCTCCGTGCTTCAGTCGAGGGCCCCGGTTGGCGAACAACCAGGGCGGCGCAGCCGCAAGAGGTTGCGAGAGGCCGCACCGAGACCGCTCGTCGCTGCGCGACCCCGGTTGGCGAGCAACCGGGGCCACCCCAAACCTGGGCCGTTGTTCCTGAATGCCCTTTGAGCGAGGAGGTGGATGGTTCGCGTCTCAGTCCCTTGCGCGATGTGATGCGAAGGGGGAGGGGGCGGTCAGGCGAGGGCCTGGCGGAGGGCCTGGGCGGCCTCGGCGACGGCATCTTTCCCCTGGGGCATGATGTGGCCGAGGTGGAAGAAGCCGTGAATCTGGCCGTCGAAGCGGCGGTGGCGGGTCGCAACGCCGGCCTCGGTCAGGCGCTGGGCAAGGGCTTCGCCTTCGTCGCGGAGGGGGTCGTACTCGGCCGTCAGGACGAAGGCAGGGGGTAGTCCGGTCAGGTCGGCACGGAGAGGAGAGGCGTAGGGGTGGGTACCGTCGGCGGGGTCGGCGAGGTACTGCTGCCAGTAATACTGCATGGCGTTTCGGGTGAGGCCGAAGCCGGTGGCGCACTCGGAGTAGGAGGGGGTGTTGCAGGCCGAGTCGGCGACGGGGTAGATCAAGAGCTGGAAGGCGGGGGCCGGCTCGCCGCGATCCCGGGCCATCAGGCAGGAGACGATCGCCAGGTTCCCCCCCGCGCTGTCGCCGCCGACGGCGACGCGATGCGGATCAATGCCGAGTCGATCGGCCTGGGCGCGGACCCACCGGAAGGCGTGGTAGGCGTCTTCGGCCGCGGTGGGGAAGCGATGTTCGGGGGCGAGGCGGTAATCGACCGAGGCAACGACGCATTCGGAAGCGTTCGCCAGGCTTCGGCAGGTGCCGTCAACCATGTCGCAATCGCCCAAAATCCAGCCGCCGCCGTGGGAGAAGACGAGGGCCGGTCGGAGGGAGGAGCTGTCTGGTTCGGCGTGGGGCCAGTAGAGCCGAATCGGGATTCCGGTATCGGTGGAGAGGTTCTCGACGCGGGGGACCGGTTCGCGGGGGACGTCGGCCATGCGGGCGGTCATCATGGCGCGGGCTTCGGCCACGGGCAGGGTGTCGAAGCCGCGAAAGCCGGTCATTTGCTGCAGATCGAGCAGGGCCTGAGCGTACGGGTCGAGCGGCATTGAGCACCTCCGAGGGGGGGCAGGGCCAGAAGGCAACGCCTTTGCGAGCCGGACACAGCCCCCGTTGCCCGGCCTGCGGCTCCCGGCCGTTCGTGGGGCAGAGGGCAAGGGAGGAGCGCTGCTCGCTCGCGGAATCTGTTGCTCGGGTCCAGGGGTTGCCGGCGGATCGGCTTCCGAAGTCCCAAGGGTAGCAATCTGGAGGGACGGGGAAAACCGCAGGCTCGCCGGTGGCTCGTCTCGGACGGGATTGTCTGAAGTTTCTGGAGATAGCGCCGTTGGCAGCTTGACAACGAGTGATTACCTTGAAGCCCTTCCCAGCCCAGACCAGGGCCGAGCGGCCCGTTCCGACGGCCAACGGCGAGGGTTCGGCGGGCGTGTGGTTGCCACCCGAGCGGCCGGGGTGGGAACGGCGACGAGCGGCGATCGGCCGGCCATTGTCCTCCGGTTTCGAGCGACCCAGGGAGCATCAGAACACGATGTCCGAGATTCCGATTCCGATCTGGTGGTGGGTGGCTCCGATCGGGGCGATTGCCGCCCTGGTGTCCGCCTTCGGCTTCTATCGCCAGTTGCTCGCGGCGTCTCCCGGCGACGAGCGAATGCAGGAAATTGCCGGATATGTTCGGGAGGGGGCCTACGCCTACCTGAAGCGGCAGTATCTGGTGGTGGGGCTGGCGTTTGTGTTCCTGGTGATCTTGCTGGCTTTGCAGTCGTTCGTCTTGAAGCAGCAACATAACCTGGTGCCGTTTGCGTTTCTGACCGGTGGGTTCTTCAGCGGCCTGAGCGGGTTCATCGGCATGAATACCGCCACGTTGGCCTCGAACCGGACGACGCAAGGGGCCAAGGAATCGCTCAACCGAGGCTTGCAGGTCGCCTTCCGGGCCGGGGCGGTGATGGGCCTGGTGGTCGTCGGGCTGGGATTGCTCGACATCAGCGCCTGGTTCTGGCTCCTGGCCTGGCTCTTGCCCCGAACGATCGACGGCTTCCACATGTCGTTGGAGCAGATCACCGTGGTGATGCTGACCTTCGGCATGGGAGCCTCGACTCAGGCCCTGTTTGCCCGCGTCGGCGGCGGGATCTTCACAAAGGCGGCCGACGTGGGGGCCGACCTCGTCGGCAAGGTCGAGGCGGGGATTCCCGAGGACGACCCGCGGAACCCGGCGGTGATTGCCGACAACGTCGGTGACAATGTCGGCGACGTGGCGGGCATGGGGGCTGACCTGTACGAAAGCTATTGCGGTTCGATTCTCGCCACCGCCGCCCTGGGCGCGGCCGCGGCCCTGGGGCTTCGGGCCGCCAGCGGAGAGGCGTTGAGCTCTGAGGAGATGATCTACGCGCAGGCCCAGCTGGTGGCGGCGCCGATGATCCTGGCAGGCATCGGCATTCTGCTGTCAATCCTCGGCGTCTTCCTGGTCAAGACGGAGGAAGGGGCCAGCCAGCTGAGCCTCCTGTGGGCGTTGCGGCGCGGGATTTACGGCTCCAGCGCGTTCATTGTGGTGGCGGCCTTGCTGGTCTGCTGGTTGGTCCTGCCGCCCGACATCTGGCTTGGGGTCTTCCTGGCGATTACGGTCGGTTTGATTGTCGGAATCTTGATCGGTTACTTCACGGAGTACTACACGTCGGCCGACTTCACGCCGACGAAGTGGATCGCCGACCAGAGCGTGACCGGACCGGCGACGACGATCATTGCCGGGATGGCGCAGGGGATGCTCAGCACCTGGGCGTCGATCGCCATTGTCGGGCTGGGAACGATCCTGGCGTACTTCATCGCCGGGGGGGCGACCAACGCGACGCTGGGCCTGTACGGGGTGGGCTTCGCGGCGGTCGGGATGCTCTCGACCCTGGGAGTGACCCTGGCGACCGACGCCTACGGTCCGATCGCCGACAACGCGGGCGGCAACGCCGAGATGACCCACCAGCCGCCGGAGGTCCGTCAGCGAACCGATGCACTCGACTCGCTCGGCAACACGACGGCCGCGACGGGCAAGGGGTTTGCCATCGGCTCGGCCGCGTTGACGGCCCTGGCCTTGCTGGCGGCCTTTGTGGAGGAGGTTCGCATCGGCATCCAGCGGGAAGGGCTCTCGTACGTCGAGGAGCATCAAGGAGAGCTGGAGCAGGGCCGGATCTACCCGATCGGCAGCGGAAAGTACGTTGAGCTGTCCGAGTCGGTCGATCCGGAGACCGGTTTCTATCCGACCTATTTCGAGTCCAGCGGCGGGGCTCCGTTTGTCGAGGCCGACGGTGTTCTGGTGCAGGCCAGCGATACCCAGATCGTCGAACACTACAAGCCCGAGATCGCAGCGGCCACGCCGATCATCAACCTGGTTCGGGTTCGGACGGCCACCCTCTCCAATTTCATGGAGTATTACGGCGTCAACCTGATGAACCCGAAGCTGCTGGTCGGGGTCTTCGCGGGGGTCTTGATGGTCTTTGTCTTCTGCGGCCTGACGATGAAGGCCGTGGGACGGGCCGCCGGTCGGATGGTCGAGGAGGTCCGCCGCCAGTTCCGCGAGCTGAACCTCTTGACCGATCCGAACGCCAAGGCCGACTACGCCGAGTGCGTGACCATCGCCACCCGAGGTGCCCAGCGCGAGATGATCGTTCCGGCGATCCTGGCCGTCTCGGCTCCCCTGGTCGTGGGGATGGTCCTCGACGTGAGCGGCCTGATGGGCCTGCTGGCCGGAGCGTTGACCGCGGGCTTTGCGATGGCCATTTTCATGGCCAACTCGGGAGGTGCCTGGGATAACGCCAAGAAGTACATCGAGGCCGGAGCGATGGGCGGCAAGGGGTCGGACCCGCACAAGGCGGCCGTCGTCGGCGACACGGTCGGCGACCCGTTCAAGGACACCTCGGGACCGAGCCTGAACATTCTCATCAAGCTGATGAGCATGGTGGCTGTGGTCTTTGCGGGGGTGATTGTGAAGTACGCCCCGCTGATCGGTGATTACCTCGGAATCAACTGACGTTGATTTGCCTGGCACAGCCCGGCTCTTCGGCGAAGGCTCCCAGTAGGGCCAGGTTCTTCGCCGGAGTGCCGGGCGAGTGCGTGTGTCCCCACCACGACGACACATCAAATGATGGAGCGAGGATGCGGTTGGCTCGTTGGCTGTTTCTGGTGGCCGGTCTGATCGGTCTGCTGGCGATTGTGCCGCAGTATGCGCTCGAAGGGTGGATCAATCGGCAGTATCCGCCGGAGATCACGCATCCGGAATATTTTTATGGATTCGTGGGGCTTGCGGCGGCCTGGCAGGTGGTCTTCCTGGTGATTGCGAGCGATCCGATCCGGTATCGGCCGTTGATGCTCGTAGGGGTCCTGGAGAAAGCGGCCTTCGGAGGGGCCGCGGTGGTCTTGTTTGTGCAGGGCCGGGTTGGGGGATCGGTGCTCGGTCCGGGGTTGGTGGATCTGGTCCTCGGGGTTTTGTTTCTGGTGGCGTACCGGGCCACGAGGGGGATTGAGGTCGAGCCCGGCGCGGGCGGTGGCAGGCCGGACAGGATCGGATGACGACCAGGGGCCACGACATCGAACGTTCACCGAGGAGACCGATCCGATGAGTCGTCGAGCGTCGATTTCCGAGGGGGGCAGGGTTCGATTGCCTGGGGCATCGCGACGAGGAGCGGTGGTGGCGGCGGGGGCGGTGGTGCTGATTCCGCTGGTCCTGGTGCCGCTGTCGGCCGTGTTTGCGAACCTCTCGGTCGAGCAGGCCGACGCGATGCCTCGGTGGGCCGTCGAGGCATTCCGGCCCGATTTGTTGGTCGCCTGGATTGCCGCGGCTCGGCTGCCCATGCCAGTGCTGATCGGCTACGGTCTGGTGCCCCTGGCGATGCCGCCGACGCTGGCGATCGTGGGGTGGGGGACGGTGGGCCGTTGGGCGGCCCTCGCGGGGTTTTGTCTGGTCGGTTCCGTGCTGATCGGGCTGCTGGGGCTCGGGATGCTGCTGGAATTGATCGCGCCGGGGGCTCCCGGCGTCGGCGAGCGTCTGGAAGTGCTGGCCGGCCTGTGCTGGCCGTTGCTGGCCATCGAGGGGGCCGGTTGCCTGCTGGCGGCGTCTTTGAGCGGGTCGGAACAGGGGAATCCGCCCGAGGACGACCCGGTATGATCGCGGGGGAGGACCCGCGGGTGCTAGGCATTCAGGCGTCGGCTGCCTACAATGGTCGCTCCACTTGCAAAGCCACACGTTTCCCGAACGTCGCGCGGCCCAGGAATCGGGAGTAGCGACCTTGCCGAACCGCGATCATCGTTCGCCGGGGCTTGACCCCGATTCGATTCGGGGCGGCAAGAGACAGGGATGGGTAGCGATCCGATGGTCTTGGTCAGCGGCGAGGACTCATGCACACTCCGGATAATGATCGGGCTGGAACAGGGATCGGCATGGCGGCCGCGTTCGAGGGGGCCAATTCCGGGGGGACGAGCGGGTTTTATCCGCTGGTGCTCCGATGGTTTGGAATGCTGCCCTTTCAGCGTTCGACCGGCGGCGGCACCACGCTCCGAAAACGCCTGACCCGCAGCTGGTACGAGTTTCTGAGCTTCATGGACCGTCGGGTTCACCTGATGTTCATGAACTACGGTTACGCAACCCTCGACGGGGATGAACCGACGGTTGCCCTGGAGCCGGAAGACGGCAAGTACCGCTACTTCATCCAGCTTTATCACAAGGTTGCCAGCGCGATTGATTTGCGCGGGAAGTCGGTGCTGGAGGTCGGTTCGGGACGAGGAGGAGGCGCCTCGTTCGTGTGCCGGTATCTGAATCCGGGCTCGATGACCGGCATGGACTACGCCGATCGGGCCGTGAAGTTCTGCCGACGAACCTATCACGAGGATGGCCTGAGTTTTGCTTCGGGAGATGCCGAGCAGATGCCCTGGCCCGATGAGTCGTTTGACGTGATCTTGAACGTCGAGTCGTCGCATTGCTATCCGCACATGGATCGGTTTGTTCAGGAAGCGTATCGGGTGCTTCGGCCCGGTGGGCACTTGCTCTTTGCCGACATGAGGCACCGCGAGGTGATCGGCTCGGTCTTCGAGTCGTTCCGCTCGGCCGGCTTCGAGATCGTTGAGGAGCAGGAGATCACCCGAAACGTGCTCCGGGCCCTGGAACTGGATAACGATCGCAAGAGCACGCTGATTCACCGAGAGGTACCCCGGGTCTTTCGCCCGATGTTCCGATGCTTCGCCGGGATGGCGGGGACCGAGTCGTTCCAGTCGTTCGCCTCGGGGGAATGGGTGTATTGGAGATTCGTGCTTCGCAAGCCCGAAGCCTCTGGCGGTGTGTCCGCCGGCGCCTGACGAGGCGATCGCCTCGATTCGATTCAACGATGACTGCCAGGGTCGAGCTTCAACGGTGTCCCGAGATCGAGGAATTGAGCCAACAGATGAGTGACCGGCCCCTTTTTATCACCGGAGCGACCGGCGCGCTGGGTCGCCGCCTGATTCACGAGTTACTTGACACCACGGACCGGACGCTCTATCTGCTGATCCGCCGCAAAGGGCGGCTCTCGACGCAGGATCGAGCCCGCAAGCTCCTGGCCCCGCTCGGGCTCGATGCCCTGGTCGGTTCTCGGGTCAGGGCGGTCGAGGGAGACGTGACCCAGCCGGGGCTTGGCCTCGATCCGGCCGACCGCGACCGGTTGCGCCGCGAGGTGGTCGAGTTCTTCCACATCGCGGCCCTGACCGAGCTGAACGGCAGCAAGGACCAGTGCGACCGCATCAACATCGGCGGCACGACCGAGGCGCTGCGGCTGGCCTGGGACCTGCTTGAAAACGGCCGGCTCGAACGCCACTTCCACTTCAGTACCGCCTACGTGCCGGGGAGCCTTCGCCCCTATCGGTCGCTCGAAGACGAGATGGCTCCCGAGCCGGCGCATGCGAACCATTATGAGGCGAGCAAGTACGAGGGAGAGCGGCTGGTTCGCAGTGCGATGGATGCCGGCCTGCCGGTGACGATCTTCCGGCCGAGCATCGTCGTTGGCGATTCGGCCACGGGGGAAGTGACCGAGTTCAATGTCATTTATCCGTTCTTCAAGCTGTATGTTCATGGGATTTTGAACGTCTTGCCCGCTCGGGCCGACGAGACGTTCAACATCGTGCCGATCGACTTCGTGACACGAGCAGTTCGGGCAATTGCCTCGCGGCCGGACTCGGTGGGCAAGACGTACCACCTGACCTCCGAGCGGCCGCCGTCGATCGGCACCTTGCTGCGCGTCAAGGACATCGAATTCCCGAAAATGCCCCCGGTGACGCTGGTCGATCCGGAAGAGTTCGACCGGGGCACGCACTCGTTTGTTGTGAACAAGGTGCGGCGATTTATCGAGCCTTACCTGGGCTATCTGCGCTGTCAGTTGACCTTTGACACGTCGAACGCTCGGGCCGCGCTCGACGGCTCGGGAATCGCGTTCCCGGAAACCGATTACGAGTTCCTCAAGCGGATCTTGCAGTACGCGGTGGATCGGAAGTATCTGATCGCCTGAGGGGATCGGATTAAAGGCGGCTCGGCTCAGCGGTTCCGGGGGCTCAGGCCCGGAACCTGGCCGAGGGTCTCAACGATCGTCTCCACCCGACGGTTGATCGACCCGATCGGGCTGCTGATGCCGTCGAGCTTCTCGTTGGTTTCGACCAGCCGACCATCGACGCTGCCGAGGGTGCCGTTGGTGGTTTGAAGCTGGGCATTGGCCAGGTTGAGGCGATCGTTGGCCGTCTCAAGCTGTCCGTTGGTCTGGGAGAGTCGATCGGCCACAGTGGTGATGTCGCGGTTGACCTCGGTCAGCTCGATGCCAAGCTCGGCGATCGTCGCGTTGGTCTGATGGAGTTTCGTTTCGAGCGTGGCGACCCCGTCGTGGACCGAGGCAACCTCGTCTCGGGTTTCCCCGAGCGTCGTATTCAGGTCGCCGAGGTTGCTTCGAACCTCATCGAGCCGGTCGTTCAGCCCGCCGATCCGTTGATCGACCGAAGCGAGGTACTGGTTGGTCACCGAGAGCTGCGCGTTGACCTGATCGAGCCGGTCGGTCAGGGGAGACAGACAACCGCCAAGTCCAAGCAGGAGCAGCGGGGGGATCGGGAACCGATTCATCCGGACCTTGCTCCTTTGGAAACCTTGTCGGATCGTCCAGTTGTCCTTATCGGCGCGATTGCAAGGGAAAGATCAAGGATTCGGGCCGGATCGGGTTGCCAGTCGCGACGCGGCGATCAGCTCCTCGATCACCTCCGAGTCCACCGGCTTGACCAGGTGGTGATCGAAGCCGGCGGCTTGCGATCGGCGATGATCTTCCTTCTGCCCCCAGCCGGTCAGGGCAATCAGCAGGGCGTTGGCGCTGGACGCGGAGGCGCGGAGCCTTCGGGCGACCTCGTAGCCATCCATGCCAGGCAGGCCGATGTCGAGCAAGACCACCTCGGGCTTGAAGGCTTCGGCGGCCTGGAGCGCCTGAGGGCCGTTGTGGGCGAGCCGAACGTCGTGCCCGGCGAGCTTGCCCAGAAGCGTGCCCATCGTGATGGCCGCATCGCGGTTGTCGTCGACGATCAGGAGCCGAAGGGGAGTCTCCAGGGTGGGCCGAGCGATCCGATCGTCGAAGGAAGGGTGATCGGCCGCGGCGGGGAGCAATTCGGGGGTGGTGATTCTCGGCAAGCGGACCACGAACTCGCTTCCCTGACCCAGGCCGTTGCTGTGAGCCCGGATGGTTCCACCGTGCAGCTCGACGAGCATTCGAACGAGGCTCAGACCGATTCCGAGGCCCCCTCGATGTCGGCCCGGCCCCTGATCGGCCTGGACGAACAGCTCGAAGATCTGAGCCAGGGCCTCCGGGGCGATGCCGATGCCGGTGTCCTTGACCTGGATCATCGTCTCATCGTCGTCTGGGGCAATCGTCAGCGTGATGCGACCTCCAGCATCGGAGTATTTGGAGGCGTTGGTCAGGATGTTCCAGAGAATCTGCTCGATCCGGGCAGGATCGGCCTGAATCCAGATCGGTTCGGACGGAAAATCGACCGAGAGGGCCTGGCCAATCTCGGCCACCTGGGTTCCCACGGCCGAGACGACGCGACGGGCGACCGAGACGAGGTCGATCGATTCCCGACGCAGCTCGATGGTGCCCCGGCTGATTCGGGTGACGTCCATCAGGTCTTCGATGAGACGGGCCATGTGCGCGACCTGACTGCTGGCCATCGCTCGCATGGCTTCGCGGTCGGCGGCTTCGGGGTCTTGCTTTCGAGCGGATTCGGGAAGTTTAAGCAGTTCGAGGGCGGTGCGGATCGGGGCCAGGGGGTTGCGCAGCTCGTGGGCGAGCACGGCCAGGAACTCGGTCTTGCGCCGGTCGGTTTCTCGGAGTTCGAGGTAGAGCCGGGCGTTTTCAAGGGCGATGGCGGCGCGGCGGGCGAGATCCTCGACCACGGGAAGGTCGTCGGACGAGAAGCGGCGATCGGTGCTGGTCATGGCCAGCCCGAAGGCGCCGATGGTTTTCCCGGCGACCATCATGGGGACGATCAGATGAGAGACCGGCCAGGCGGGGCGAAAGCGTTCCCGACGGTCGGGGTCGGGGATCAGGCTGGCGAGCGTTTCCGAGTCGATCTCGGCCCGCAGGTCGGGCACTCCGGTTCGAAGCACCTCGGCGACCGGAGACGAGCCGTTGGGGTCGATGCGGGAGGAGCCGAGGACATCGACCATCACCTGCTCGATGCCGGGGTCGTGGTGGGCGATTGCCGCTCGCCGGATGGTTCCGTCGGGCTCGGTCAGGTAGACGACGCAGGAATCGGCCAGGCCGGGAATGACCAGCCGAGGGACTCGCCTGAGGGTGCCTTCCAGATCGGTCGGGTTTGAGAGGAGGATCCCGGCGTCGGCCAGGAGATGGAGCGTGCGTTCGGCGCGTTTGCGGTCGTCAATGTCGGTCCCCGAACCGATCCATCGCTTGATGGTTCCGTGAGCATCTCGGACCGGGACGCCACGCCCGAGGTGCCAGCGGTAGTTCCCGAAGCGGTCTCGGATGCGATATTCCCCCTCGAACACCTCGCCGGACTGGTAAGACTGGTGCCATCGCTCGAAAATGCCCGGGAGGTCGTCGGGGTGGATGGCCTCTCGCCAGCGATCGAGGACACCGGGATCGTCGGGGGCCATTCCCACATAGTCGTACCAGCGACGGTTCAGGGAAAGGAGGTCACCGTCGGGATCGGCGGTCCAGACGATCTGGGGCACCGCATCGGCGAGCAGGCGGAAATGGCGTTCGGAGGCGCGCAGCGCGGCCTCATCTTGCTTGCGGGCGGTGATGTCTGCGCAGACGCCGATCATACGGATGGGGACGTTCTCGTGATCGCGGATCACGACGCCGCGATCGGAGAGCCAGACGATCGAGCCGTCGGGGCGTTGCAGCCGGAACTCCGACTCGTACGAATTGCCCTGGTTGAGCGCCTGGCGAAGGCATTGATCCAGCCTGGGCAGATCCTCGGGGTGGACCAGTGATCGGAAACTGTCGAAGGTGCCCTGAAAGCGTCCGGAGGGAACTCCGAAGCTGGCGAGGTGATTCTCGGCCGATTTGACGGTTCCGGCGCGGATGTCCCAGTCCCAGGTGCCGAGGCGTCCGGCCTCCATGGCGAGCCGCAGGCGTTCGCGGTCGGCGCGTTCGGCGTTTTCGATGCGGAGGCGTTCGGAAACGTCGCGGAGCACGACGACCAGGCCGCCCTGGCCCTGGCCGTCGTCTTGAATCGCCGCCGAAGTGGCCTCGATGGGGAGTTCCGAACCGTCTCGACGGTGGAGCAGGGCGGGCTCTCCGGTGCGGTGGACGATGCCGCCGCGCAGGATCTCGGCCACCGGAAGCTCGGCGGTCTTGGTGGTCCGTGGGTCTCGGGTGTGGAAGACGGTTTCCAGAGGCTGCCCGATGGCCTCGGAGGCGGTCCAGCCGGTGAGGTGCTCGGCGATGGGGTTCAGCTTCACGACCAGGCCATCCTCGCCGGCGACGATGACCCCCTCGCCGAGGCTCGAAAGAATGGCCTCAAGCCGTTCTCGCTGTTGGCGTTCGGAGGCTTCGGCTCGGAGGCGTTCGCGCGATTCCGACTCGTTGCGCCGCTGGGCTCGATGGTACGATTCGCAGAGCCAGACGATGACCAGGCTGGTCAGCAGAAACGTGGTGATTGCCGTGACATCGGCCGCCCCTGGGACCAGCGGTTCTAACTCGGGAACCACGAACAGGGCTGCGCCGGCGACCAGAGACACGGCGATCGCCAGAATCGCAGGCAAGGTGCCGAGGTACAGCGCCGCGAACAAAATGGCGGGATAGAAGGTCACATACGGCTGCCGAGTCCCGAGTGACGGGTCGAGGAGAACGCGGAGGCCGATCGACAGACCGACCGCGGCCATTGCGAACACGTAATCAACAATGACAGGTCGAGGGTGACGATGCATGACCGGGAGACTCGACGGCAGAGATGAAGGCGTCTCCACGAAATCCTCTTGGGGGCAACTCCGAGGCGGATTGCGCTGGACAGGTTGCTATCTTACTCAATGTCGATGACAGAATCTCCCCCTCTCGACGAGTCTGGGGGTGGGATTCCGAGGGGTTCGGCAGACGTGCAGACGGGACAATGCTCGGGACGTTCCCGTGACGAAGTGAGGACGCAATCGGAGGTCCGTGGGATGAAGTCGCATACCGAATACCTGACGTTCACCGTTCCGGCCCGGATGGATTTTCTGAACATCACGTCTCGGGTGGAGGAGGCGGTTCGATCGAGCGGCGTGCAGGAAGGGCTTGTGCTGGTGAATGCCATGCATATTACGGCATCGGTGTTTATCAATGATGATGAATCGGGGTTGCATTCCGATTACAAGCAGTGGCTCGAAGGGCTGGCGCCGTTTGATGCGTCTCCGCAGCGGTATCGACACAATCGAACAGGGGAGGACAATGCCGATGCTCACCTGAAGCGTCAGGTCATGGGGCGGGAAGTGGTGGTGGCGATTA
Source organism: Tautonia marina (assembly GCF_009177065.1). NCBI lineage: Bacteria > Pseudomonadati > Planctomycetota > Planctomycetia > Isosphaerales > Isosphaeraceae > Tautonia > Tautonia marina. The sequence continues at coordinate 15,549 of NZ_WEZF01000020.1, read as the reverse complement.
CCAGGGGGAAGCTCGACTTCGGGCCCTGGGAACAGATCTTTTACGGCGAATTTGACGGGAATCGACCGAAGCGGGTCTTGATCAAGGTGATTGGCGAATGAACACGCCATCAGACCAGGGCCCCCACCCCTCGGCCGAGCCGCTGGATCGGCTCCTGGCCGACTGCGAGGTGAAATTTGCTCGGCGATCGGGACCAGGGGGGCAGAACCGCAACAAGGTGGAGACGGCGGCGATCTTGACCCACCGGCCGACCGGCCTCTCGGCTGAGGCCAACGAGCGGCGATCGCAGGGGGAGAATCGGGCGGTCGCGCTGATGAGGTTGCGGGTTCTCCTGGCGCTGGAGGTGCGCCGCCCGGTCGACTCGGAGGCCGGGCCGAGCGCCTTGTGGCGCTCGCGTTTGAAGGGAGGTCGAATCGAGGTCAGTCCGTCGCACGACGACTTCCCCGCCCTGCTGGCCGAGGCGATCGATGCCATTTCCGCCTCTGATGCCGACGTGAAGGCCGCGGCCGAGGCCCTTGGCTGTTCGGCCTCGCAACTGGTCAAGCTGCTGAAGCTGGAGCCGAGGGCCATGAAGCGGGTGAACTACCAGCGCGTGGCGGTGGGGCTCCGGCCGCTCAAGTGAGCTCAGAAGATCAGGACCAGGGCCGTTGAGAGCAAGGCCCCAACGCCCGCCACGGCCAGGGCAAGCGGCGCCTGAGTGGTGACGTGGTCCATCAGGTCGCAACCCGTGAACATGCTGGAAAGCACCGTGGTGTCGGAGATGGGGGAGCACTGATCGCCAAAGACGGCTCCTCCAATCACCGCGCCGAAGCAGACCTGCACGAAGAACTGAATGGAAGCCCAGTCGGCTCCTCCGGCCGCGGCGACCTGGCCGAGGGTCATCGGGTCGATCCCCAGGCGGGTGGCGGCAAGGGTCAGGGCCAGGGGAACGGTGATCGGGAAGATCACCGCATACGTGCCCCATGAGGAACCGATTGAGAAGGCGATGATCATGCAACTGAGCATCAACATTGCCGGCAAGAGGGCGGCCGGGAGCCAGCTTCCGAAGATGGAAACGACAAAGCCGGCCGTGTCCAGGTCCTTCGACACCTGGCCGAGCGTGACCGCCAGGCCGAGGATGATGGCCCCGACCGTCATGTTCCGGCAACCGTCGAGGAAGCCGTTCATGGCCGTTTTCACAGGCATGCCCTTGAGGACGGCGATGAGGATGGCCGAGGCCGTGCTGAAGAAGAATGCGTGATTGATCATGTTCGTTTTCAGCACCGCGAGCGGGACGATCGCCAGGAACAGGAGGATTCCGAGCGGTACGAGGAAGTCGATGAGGCTGACCGGGTAGCCTTCCTCGGGGCTGCCTTCCATCGCCTCAAGGTCGACCAGAGGACGGGCCTCGGGGGCGTCAAGCTCGCCGGTGCTGCGCGATCGTTCGATGGCCCGTCGCATTTTCGAGCCGTACCAGGGGAGCAGGCCGAAGCTGAACAGGAGGGTCGAGAAGACGGCAAGAATGCCGTAGAAGTTGAACGGGACCGACCAGAAGAACCAGTCGCTGCCGACCCTTGAATTCGGCACCAGGACGAAGTTGCCGATGGCGGCGGTTGTGGCGCCGGCAATCAGGCCACCGACATAGAGCGGCCAGGCATTGAACGGAAGCACCGTCGCCGCGGGAGAGGCAGTCGAGTCGACCAGATACGACAGTTCTTCATGACTCACCCGGTTTCGGTCGCTCACCGGCCGGATGGTTGATCCGGCAAGCACCGTGCTGACGGTCCCCCCCTGGTGGAAGACCATGCCGACGATCCAGGCAAAGAACCGCGCGGTGTTCGGGCCGCGAACGACTTTCGCCCCCACGACCTCCGCAAAATGCTTTGCCGCTCCGGTTCGTCCCCAGACGCCGAGAATTCCGCCAAGGAACCAGAGGTACACAAGTAAAATCGTGGCATATGATTCGGTGCCGAGCGCCTTGAGGAAGAAATCGCTGATGAAGTCCAGCTCTTTCGGAACCCAGAGTCCCACCGCGAATCTTGCCTGGAAGAACTTTACCACGGAGCCGCTCACGATTCCGGCAAAGAGCGAGAGCAAGACATCTCGCGTCCAGAAGGCCAGGCCCAGGGCGACGACCGCCGGCACAAGCGATGCGATGCCGAACCATCGGACGTGATCGACCAGAGCTTCGCCGAACCCGACGCGATCGACCGTGCCATCGCCGACATCGACCCCACCGGCCTCGATCCGGGTCCAGACCTGGTCGGGAACCTCGTCTTCCTGGCGATTCAACACGCCATCCGCATTGTCATCAAGGCGACCGTAGAAGCGATCGAGCCGACGCTCGATGGCTTCAGTGGCCTCTTGCCTTGCGTGGGCCTCTGGAACCGGGACTGCGCCGAGGACCAGCACGCTCAGACTCACCACAACGGACCTCAGCCGCGGTCGTCGGCGAGGTTGCATCGGGCGAGGTTCGGTGAGTTCGGACGAGGTAGGCATGGGTGGCAATGGGGTCCGAAGGGCCTCGAAACGGGGCGATGAGGTGGCTCGGGAAGCGTTTGATTTCAGGAGGAGGTTCCGGTGAACCCACTCACCTGGGAGCGGCCGGCGCTTTGCTCGACGTAGAGAGACCGAGAGGGGAAGGCGAACTCAACGCCGAGCGATTCCATCCGGCGCATCAGAGAGAGATTGATGGATTGCTGAAGATCCATGTACTGGTTGTAGTCGGGGCTGAGGACGTAGTAGACGACCTCAAAATCGAGTGAGCTGTCGCCGAACTTGGCGAAGTGGGCGCGATCGAATCGGACCTGATCGAGGCTCTCGATCGTTTCCCGGACTTCCTCGGGAATGCGTTGAAGGATGTCGGCCGGAGTGTCGTATCGCACGCCGAAACCGAAGGTGACCCGGCGTTCGGCCATGCGTTTGTAGTTGCGCACTCGGCTGCCGATGAGGTCGGAATTCGGGAAGACAATCTGTTCCCCGCCGAGGCTCCGGACGCGGGTCGTCTTGACGCCGATGAATTCGACGACACCCATATGATCGCCTGTGATGATAAAGTCGCCGACCTCGAACGGCTTGTCGAGCACGATGGCCACGGAGCAGAAAATGTCTCCGAGGATTTGTTGCAAGGCAAACGCCACGGCGATACCGCCGACCCCCAGACCGGCCAGGAGCGGCGTGATCTCGACCCCGAAACTGCCGAGGATCAGGATGAGGATGATTCCCCAGAGACCGGCCAATGCGAAGAATCGGACGACTCCGTGCGCGGTCCTCGCCGCTGATTCGCTGAAGTTGGCGAACCGGAAGCCGTGCGTCAGCCCCTCGTCAATCAGGCCCATCCCCCAGCGCCCGGCTTGCAGAAACAGGACGATCAACGAGAGGGCGCGAATGGTGTCTCCCACGGCGACCGCGGTGGGATCGATAGACCCCCGGAAATCCACCAATGTTTGCGCGAGGTACGCCGCCAGGGCCACGATGCTGATGGGCCAGGTATGGTCGAGAATCTGGCAGAGATAGTCGTGCAGGGGCAGCTCGGAGCGATCGGCCAGCCGACGCGATCGGACCTTTGCCACGGCCATCAGAATGCGAAAGAGCAGGGCGAGCCCGACGAGCAAGCCCAGAAAGACCGCCCACGATCCCAACGAAATGCCAAGCAGGGTTCGATCGTTCAGGACGATACGCATTTGTTCCCAGGTTTGTGTCATCATGATCGACTCCTGATTGCTCCGGATCGGTTCGGAGCGAAGGTAGCACGATCACGGACCCCTCGCAACGACGCGGCTCGTCGATCAATCGATCGCACACGACCCCGTGTCCGCTTCCGAATGCTTCAGGCCGAGGACCGAGGCCCAGAGGGTCTCGTAGGCTCGGATCACCCGATCGATGGTGAAGTGCTGCTCGATCCGATCACGACCCGCCTGGCCGAACCGCTGCAAGCGAGGCCGATCTGAGGCCGCCTCGACCAGGGCTAAGGCGAGCGCCTCGGCATCTCCGGGAGGGACGAGCCAGCCGGTTTCTCCGGCAAGGACGAGGTCTTCGGTCCCCTCGACCTTCGTGGCGACGACGGCCTTTCGGGCGGTCATGGCCTCAAGGACGACGTTGGGCATCCCCTCCCAACGCGAGGGGAGGACGAGTAGATCGGCCGCTTTGAGCAGGCCCGGCACGTCGGATCGGTGGCCGAGCCAGTGTATGCGATCGCCGGGAAGGCGAGCGGCCACGTCCGACCCGATCAACGCGGCACGATCGGGGCCATCGCCGACGATCGCCAGGTGCCAGTCGGGGCATTGCCGGACGACTCGATCGGCGGCATTGAGCAACGTCGGCACGTCTTTTTGCGCATCGAGGCGTCCGACGAACAGCGCGAGCAAGGCGTGGTCGGACACCCCGAGGGTCGAGCGATCGGCAGGAGTTGCGTCGTCGATCGGGCCGGGGTCGATCCCGTTCGGGATGACGACCAGGCGGTCGGGGTTGAGTTTGCCGACGCTGATGCTGAAGCGGCGAACCCCTTCCGAGACGCAGACCGACCCGGTGCCCAGCGGCGCGGTGAGTCGATCGAGCGTCACATGCCACGACTGGCGATGTTCGGCCACTCGGAGGCCGCCGAGGACCCAGGGAGCACCGGCCATCGGAGCGGCCAGGCGGCTGGCGACGTTGGCGTGAAAGAGGAAGCTTTGGACGAGGAGCGGTTGGACGGCCCGCAGGGCTCGGGTAAGCCGGACGACGGCGGCGATCGGGCGTCGGGGGTTTACGTCGAGACAGGTCACCGGAATCTCGGCCGATCGAATCGCCGGGGCGAGCGGCCCTTCCGGCCCCAGAGCGATCACGAAAGGGGACCATCGGCGTCGATCGAGCCCGGTCGCCAGCGCCACCAGGGCCCGTTCCGCTCCGCCGATGTCCAGCTCGGTAATGACCAGCGCCACCGGCACCGGCCGATCGGGCCAGGGGAGGTTCGGGGACTCGTCCAGGCGACGGGCAAGGGGCGTTTGCAGCACGATCGGACTCGGAGATGGGGTGTCGGGATCTCACCATCGAGATTCGTCGAAATTCAGTGTAGCCGACGCGCCCTCGGCTCGCCCGGATCGGGTCGATGCCGGGAGTCGAGCGGGCGGGCGGCTCGAACACGGCCGACGGCCTGTCTTGCCCAATCAACCGGAGGGGGGAGGGGGCATTGGACGCATGTGTCTGATACAACGATCGGTTCCGAACCGTCGTTCGAGGCTTGTGTCGCTGGCTGGGGACACCACCCCGGATCGGTCCGGGCCAGTGGGTTGCCAGGCGCGATGATGCGGGCCTTTTGTTTCAAAGAACAGAGGATCCAGATCCCATGACGTTGCTACTTTCGCTCACGATCACGCTCGCCTTGCCGGCCGATCAGGCCGAGCTGGTTGAGGTCCGCCGCATCTGGAACGAAGGGGAACACAACGCCTTCACCGACCTGATCCGCTTCAAGGATCGTTGGCTCTGCACCTTTCGAGAAGGGCAGGGGCACGTCTCTCCCGATGGTGCGCTTCGCGTCATTGCCTCGGAGGACGGCGAGCAGTGGAAATCGATCGCCCTGGTCACCTCCGACACGGCCGACCTGCGTGATCCGAAGCTTTGCCTGACGCCTGATGGTCGCCTGATGCTCACCGGAGCCGCTGCGCATAACAATCCGGGTGACAAGCCGCGCCATCAAACGATGGCCTGGTTTTCCGACGACGGCGAAACCTGGGACGGCCCGCACCCGATCGGCGATCGAGGCTTCTGGCTCTGGCGGGTGACCTGGCACGAGGGCGTTCCGTACAGCGTCGGGTATTCGACCGGAGCGGAGCGGACCTCGCGGGTGGCTCGACTGTACCGAGGGGTCGATGGCGCGGCCGATCAGTTTGAGCCGCTGGTGGAGACCCTGTTCGAAGGAGGAGAGCCGAGCGAAGCCACCTTGCGATTTCTTCCCAGTGGCGAGGCGCTCTGCCTACTCCGTCGAGACGGGGCGGAGCCGTCGGCCCAGCTGGGCCGATCGACCGCGCCGTTCACCGAGTGGAGCTGGACCGATCTCGGCGTTCGCGTGGGAGGGCCAGACTTCATCCGATTGCCCGACGATCGCCTGATTGCGGTGGTTCGTCTTTACGACGGCGGCGCGCGCACCTCGGTTTGCGAGCTTGATGCGGAATCGGGCAGTCTGACCGAATTGCTCGAATTGCCCTCGGGGGGCGACACGAGTTATGCCGGTTTGGTCTGGCACGAGGGCCAGCTCTGGATCAGCTACTACTCGTCGCACGAGGGGCGAACCTCGATCTATCTGGCGCGGGTGACCCTTGGGTGATCCATTCTGATCCCCCGGCTCGGAAGACGGTCACGCTTCGAGGAAATGGTGTAAGCGTTGATTTCATCATGGTTTCGGAGCGTGGTGGTCTTGGGGATGGGCGCAATGCGTGCGTTCTTCGATGATCATGGCACGCGATCTGCATCGCCTGATCAGGAATTGTTGCCGTACCGACAGGGTCGGCGGCCGTCATCACGGACGCAGGAGGGAGGGAGGGTGCCATGATCATTCGAATTTTTGATCGGGGGGCCGCGACGATCATCGAGACGCCGGACGATGTGGTTGTGCATCGAGGGCGGGTGATCGGGCTTCCGGACATGCTGGAGGTGCGTGGGTCGGCCGGACAGGAGGCGGTGTTGCTGACGGAGTCGGTGGCGATCTCGGCGGCTCGGCTCGGTCTGTACGGCTTGAAGGTTGTCGAGCAGTTGCCCACGAAGGTCCGGACCTGAGCGCTTCCGCGATGGAAGTGGACCGGGGTGGATGGGATCGGATTGCACGGAAGAGAACTGAGGGAATGGAGGTCGGCGGCGGTTTGCCGAACAGAGTCTTGATGGTGAGGCAAGGGATGGTGAGAGCAGGGGCCCTGCTGCTGGGCCTCTGGCTCTGCGGCCTTCACAGTGCGAATGCTCAGTCAGGAGGTCCGCTCGGGGCGATGGTCGGCGGGGAGTCGTCTTCGTCTGCTTCGGCCGAGGAATCGTCTGGTGAGGGTAAGAGCGGCAACGGTCAGAACGCGATGGATATGCAGAGCGATGCCTATGTGCATCGCCCTGTGCTGAATACGGGGCTGCCGCCGATCAAGCCGGTGGTGGATCGGGAGACGCCGCAGGCCTCGCTCGCCAACTTTGTCGATGCCTGCGAGGCGGATGATTACCGCCGCGCCGCGTATTCGATGAACCTGAACGATCTGCCCTGGCTCGATCAGTCCGAAGACGGGCCGAAACTCGCTCGGATGCTTCACGAGGTGCTGGAGCAAAAGCTCTGGATCGACTGGGATGACGTTCCCGATCGTCCCGACGGCCAGCGATTCGGGTACAACCTGGAGAAAGCGCAGGGGAACGACTCGAATCGTCCCAAGACGTTCTATCATCTGGGAACCATCTCGCTCGATCATCGTGATGTGGATGTGTATCTGGAGCGGGTGAAGGTTCCGGACGCGCAGCCGGTCTGGGTCTTTTCTCGGAGGACGGTCAGTGCGATTCCGGCGCTTTATCGGGCCTTCGGTCCGAGCGAGCTGGAGCAACGGCTCCCGGAGTCGCTGACGCAAACCAAGTTCTGGGGGATTGCGCTCTGGCAGTGGATCGGCATGGTGGTCTTCGGGCTCATCAGCCTGGTGACGGGTCTGGTGGTGCAACGCGTGGTCGAGCGGTTGCTCCGTGCGCAACGTGCTCGACAGTCTGGGCGCGTCATCGACCTGAGTCTGGCGCTGGCCGATTCGGTTCATGGGCCGATTGCGGTCGTGGTCGGCCTGGTGGTCTTCAAGTTGCTGGCATCTCAGCTGCTTCGGCTGGCGGGGCCGGTCATGGCGATGGTCGAGCCGTTGATGTTCGTCCTGATCGTTCTGACAACCACCTGGCTGCTCTCTCGAATGATCGACTTTGCATCCGCCCGATTGAGCGACCGGTATGAAGGGGAAGATCACGCCGGCAACGCCCATGAAATGCTGACCCGGATCAAGGTTGCCAAGCATTTTTTCACGGTGGCGGTGTTGCTGGTGGGCCTTGGGGTGGCGTTCTGGCAGTTCGAGTGGTTCCAGGCGATGGGGTACAGCCTGCTGGCCTCGGCCGGGATTGCGGCTCTGGTCTTGGGCCTGGCGGCGCAGCGACCGCTCGGGAATCTCTTTGCCGGGGTTCAACTGGCGCTGACCCAGCCGGTTCGGGTTGGCGATGCGGTGATTTTCAATGGCGAATGGGGGTGGATTGAAGAAATTGCCGTGACGTATGTGGTGATTCGCACCTGGGATATGCGACGCCTGGTCGTGCCGACCTCGCAGTTGATGGACAACGCGGTCGAGAACTGGACCAAGGGGGGCGAGAACATGATGAAGCCGGTGTATCTTTATGCCGACTATCGTGTCAATTTCGCCGCTGTTCGAGACGAGCTGGAACGCATCCTTCGACAATCCGACGACTGGGATGAAGAAGTCCCCCCGATCCTTCAGGTGACCAACTGCACCGAGGAAACCGTCGAGTTGCGGGCCCTCTGCTCGGCCAGAGACCCGTCGGTCGCCTGGAACCTTCATTGCCAGGTCCGAGAGCAGCTCATTGCCTTCCTTCGAGACCTTGACGATGGGGCGTATCTGCCGCGCACCCGGATCGCAATGGTGGGTGAAGATCAAGCGCAGCTTTTGGAAGACCAGTCTTCAACCGGGCGATCCAAGGGCAAGGGCCGTCCCTCACGATCCGAGGGGCGCGGCAGCCGTGATTCGAGGAAGTCTCGAAAAAAGGCCCGGACACGAGAAGCCCAGGCCGCCGAGCAGAACCGCATGGGCGGTGATCCCGGCAACGACGGTGAGGCCAAGGACGGCTGATCGTTCTTCGGAGATTCCTGCCTGGGAACGTGTCTCTCCCTGGATTCCTTTGGGAGCGATCTCCGAGGAGATTCGGTTGGCGATCGGGTGCCGCCCTGCGAGATGCGAGGGGCCGCGGTGTCTGATCGAAGGGAATGTCCCGCTCCAGAAGGGGAGCTCGGGCCCATAACCAGGAGAGCCCCTGAGAACGGCCTGAAGGTTGCATCAAACAATTCGCCGTTTCCGCTCCGACTCGACGAAAAGGGCCTTGCTGTGTATGATTGAGTGTATCGAGCGCCGGAGTCGCAATGGTGTCCTGACGCTCGCGCCTTTTCCTGAGATGGAACGCCCAAACCGGCATGACGCCGAGGAGCGCCCTGTGCAACCGAAGCTTCTGATCGTTGAAGACGATCGCTCACTGCTGGAGGTCTGGAGAACGATTTTCTCAACACGCGGTTGGGACGTTTCGACAGCCACCACACTGGCCGAAGGGCTGGCGCATCTGGAGCCCGCGCCGGACTATCTGATTCTGGATCTGGAACTTCCCGACGGCAGCGGCGAAGCGATCCTCAGGCAGATTCGGGAGTTGGGGCTGAAGACCCGAGTGGCGGTCACGACGGGATCGGACGACCTGTCTCGGCTCATCGACCTGCACCCCGAAGCCCTCTTTCAGAAGCCGGTCGATGTGGCCGCCATCTGGCAGCAGGGAGGATTTGCCGAGGTCAACTGACCGGGCACGCCACCGTTGCCGGCGATCGATCGCCGGCGAAGAATGCGATGGGCTCCCCTTGTGAGCGCGGCTCGATCGTTGGGATCGTGTCCGTGGTCCCTGGCCGTTGCGATTTCACAACACGATGTCCGTTTTGGGCCATCGGTGCGATGACCGGCGCGCTTTCTGCTTGCCAGGCCACTCATTGCGAAAGACAATTCGCGTAGCGTTGGTCTGTGAATCGTGTGCCAGTGACCCACACCTGAGTGGGATGATGCCGGTCTCTCGGCGAAGGGGCCTTGAATGGAACCGGCCAGCCCGAATGGGCCTGTGGAATCGTCTCGCCCTGAATCCTCAAACGAGCCCGGCAAGGGAATTCGGATCTTGCTGGTGGAAGATCATGCGGATATTGCCCGGGTGCTCGCCACCTTGCTGGCACGGGCCGGGCATATCGTGACGACGGCGGGGAGCATGGCCCGTGCCGAGCAGATTGCGACCACGTCTGGCCCGTTTGACTTGTTGATCAGCGACCTGAGCTTGCCCGACGGTTCCGGTCTGGAACTGAAACGGCGGCTCAGGTCGATTCCCGGCATTGCGGTTTCGGGCTACAGTACCGAGGTCGATCTTCAGGAGTGCCTTGATGCCGGGTTCATGGACCTTCTGGCCAAGCCGATCGAGTTCGCGGCCCTGAAAGAACTGATTCGCCGCATCGACTGGTCGAAGTCTCCGACCGCCGAGCGTGATTCGGGCACCAGGGAGGACGGGCCGTCGTCACGCGAGTGAACGGCCCCATCTCCTCTGATTGGGTTCTGCGATCCACTGATTGACGAACTCAATGACCCGGTCCGAAGAACACGGCGTTGCGGAACAACCGCTGGGTGACCGGAGAAAGGACCCGCGCGTTTGGATCATCCGTGAACCCGATGATGTGCCCCTGGCCGATGGATTGCGAGAGAACCAGCGGCGATCGGACGATGGCCTGGAGCGTGTCGGGCCAGCAAAAGCCGCTCACCGGCTCGCCCTGGGGATCGAACGTCACCAGATTCCGACCTTCGGTTGCATCGAGCGGATCGACGATCAGACTTGTCTGGGTCAGCACGTCAATCGACTCGGGGAGGCCCACCGTCACCCAGTGATCGCCGTAGACGGTCGCTCGCAAGATCGCCCCTGGAACCGATCGGGGGGGCTCCTTCGGTGCGTCTTCCGCCCCGGCAGAATCGGCGTCGGTGACCGATGGTTCGGAAGGTTCAACCGGGTCGAGTCCTTCGCCGGGAATCGGTGAGACGGAGACCTCCCGGCGACGGGTGGGGACCAGGCCGATCTCCTCCTCGATGCCCCACCGCAGCGCACCGTTGACCAGAATCAAGGTGCCGCCGTCCGTCACCCATCGCTTCAAGCGAGCGGCGGTGTCGGCGTCGAAGCCCGATGATGGGCCGTAGTTCCCATCGGGAAGGATGATGACGTTGAAGTCGTCCCGATCGATGGCATTGGCCAGCGACGAGGCCGCGACCCGCGTGGTCGGGTACTTCCAGACCTGATCGAACAGATACCAGGTATGGCCGACGAAGGGGCTGACCGGCCGATCGACGGCGAGCAAGACCTGAGGAGGCTTGACCCACGTCACATTCGGCCCTCCCAGACCGGCCCCCTCGTCGACGAAGCTGGAGTCGATGCCGGTGATCGTCAGGTGGTGGCGCTCGGCGGCTTGCCGGACGGCGTCGTGCAGGTGATCCGGATTCTCGGCCGTCCGAAGCAGGAGCGTCCCCGCGTGGAACGATTGACCGTCGATGACGAACGGTTGATCGACCGCATGAACGCGAAACCCCTGTTGCAGCCACTCGGACAGGGCGTCGAGCGCGGTCTCATCTTCGGTCGGGACCAGATAGCCGACGATTGGGCGATCCGGTCCCTCAACGGTGCCGGCCGGGGGGCTTCCGTCGGCGTCGATCGGCTCGGCGACCGGTTCCTGAGCCGTTCGACCGCTGAGGGCTTCGATGCCGAAGGTCAGGGGCAAGGACCAGGCGGTCACGTCGTAAATCTCGTCGCCGAGGCGATGGGCTTTTCGGTCAAGCTGGCGGGCGATGAAGTCCTCGTCCATCTCCTGTCGATCGGCCAGCAAGGTCTCGGCGAGACGTCCCGCCGGCTGGGCCGCGGGAACATAATAGCTTCCCGACGGGGCGAGCTGGGGGAAGCCGCCTGCCCCCGGATCGACCTCCACCGGCTCGGTCAGGCGATGGACCTCGATGCCGTTGGCCTGAAGTACGCGAGCGAGCGAGGCGGCCCGGTTCGGCGTGGCACCGGGCAGCAGGAAGACCTCGGGAGCTTCCCCCGATCGCCCGCGATCGATGGCCTCGGCCCGGCCTTCGGTGAAGGTCCTGAGAAGGTCGGCCCGGCCGTTCGAGGCCGCCTCGATCGTCGCCAGTCCGCTGACGTAATGATGGCGGACGGCGTCGTGGTAATGTAGCGTTGTCTCGTCGTCTCGATCGACGAGCAAGCCTCGAACGCCTGCCTGTTCCCAGAGAATCCCGAGCCCTCCGTGCATCATCGGCCAGGTTGAGCCATAGCCGGGATAGAAGGCGTCGAAGATTTCCCGCGTCGTGTAGGCGAAGCCGAACCGATCAAACAGCTCGGCCTGACGCCGACCGATCCGGGCGACCCAGTCGGCCTGCCTTGGGGTAATCTGGGGGTTGAGCGGGTCGGACGAGGGGTCGAAGTAGTAGGTCGAATCGGCTCCCATTTCATGAGCGTCGACATACACCTGGGGTTGCCAGTCGAGATAGGCCGCCACCTTGGCCCTCGTCTCGATTTGCGAATGAAGATACCAATCTCGGTTCATGTCAAAGAGATAATGATTAAATCGCCCCCCCGGCCACGGTTGAATTCGTTCGCTGGCGACGGCCGAGGCCTGCGGGAAGACGCCTCGAGCGCTTCGGTACGAGGCGAGGAACCGTTCCCGCCCATCCGGGTTCTGGAGCGGGTCGATGATGACGATCAGATTCTCCAGCCATTGCTTCGTCTCGGGTCGTTGATCGGCCAGCAAGGTATAGGCGGTGAGCAGGGCCGCGTCGGTCGACGAGGTTTCATCGCCATGCACCGCATAGGCCAGCCAGACGACGGCCGGCGCTCGATCGATCAGGGCGTCCATCTCGTCGGGCGCGATCATCCGGGGGTCGGCCAGTTTCAGGTTCTCCGTCCTCGCCTCGTCGAGCCGCTCCATCGTCTCGGCCGAGGTGATGACGAGAGACACCAGATCACGCCCTTCATACGATTGTCCATAACGCTCCAGCTTTGCCCGATCGGGAGCCGCCTCGACGAGCGCTTCCAGGTATCGGATCGCGTCGGAGTGACTGGAAATCTCCGCTCCCCACGGATGCCCCACCACGTCTTCGAGCGTCGGGATTTCCGGGTCGGCCTCGATGCCCGACATCGGCAAGAGCCGGCTTCGATCCTGCCCCTCCGCCGTTCCCGAGACGCCGCCCCACGCCACGCAGAGCCCGATCACCCCCCTCCCGATGACGCTCGGGAGGCCGAAACTGTTCCACATCCTCACGCCAGAGACTCCCGGTTGCCTGACTGGACCCCGCGGCCGTTCTTTCCCCGCGATCCCCATCAGACCGCGTCGTTGGCTCCGCACCCTTATCCGCCCGAACCTCCACCGCGTCAAGCAACCTGACGCACCGATCCCCCCGCGCCCTTCGCTCGCCTGGCGCGTCCTCCCCTTCAGCCTTCCCCCTCCCTTCCGATCTCGACTTCTCCCCTCCTTCAATTTCTCCCTTGCTACAGACTTCCCTAACCCGACCCCAGCCGTTAGAATCATGTCACAATCGCCACCACACACCACACGCACCCGTAGCTCAACTGGATAGAGCATCGGTCTACGGAACCGAAGGTTACAGGTTCGAATCCTGTCGGGTGTACTCATCGAAGCGAGCCGCTTCCTCTCGGGGCGGCTCGCTTCTTTTTTGCCATCTGCCTGGGAAATCAGGGTTTGCGTCAGACCGATCCCGACTCTTTCGGCGATATCTCCGACTCACCACCGGTCGTGAGCCGGGGTGAGCCGGAGTCAGAATGAGTGAGTCTACTCAACAGATTACTCAACAGATTTTGTGCGGATGTTCACTGAAAATGCCGTGTCTGGGATATCGGGAGCCGCACCAACTTCCCGGCACCGAGGGGACAAACCCGCTTCAGCAGAAGCGAGCGTGGAATGACCTAGGCAAGAAACAGGTGATCTGCCTGATTGGGATGAGCCTTGGCTCCGTCTCCGAGTCGGTCATTTCTCCAAGATATCGAGCCCTCTCTCGCGGCCAAGATCGGCCCCCTTGCGTCTCCCTTCATGGAGGAGCGAATCGATTCGACAGAAAATTGGACTTTGGTGTCCGATTTTGGGCGGGTATCCTGGGAAGCGGCTCAATGGTCGCGAATCCGAGGCGTCATCTCGACATTTATCCGACCCGACCCAAGCCGTGAGGAGGACTTCCCGATGGCCCTGAACCATGCGAAATCCGGTGAGGTGATCGACGTGCGGCCCCTGGGCTCGGCGCTGGCCGACGCCCGGACCACGACCCTGGTCAAGGCCGACCGCCTGGAGGTGCTGCGGCTGGTCCTCCCGGCGGGCAAGGCGATCGCGGAACACCGAGCCCCCGGCCCGATCACCGTCCATTGCCTCGAAGGCCGGGTCGCCTTCTCAGCCCTGGGCGAGGAGCGGGAACTGGAGGCGGGCCGGATGCTCCACCTGGAGGCCGGTGAGCCGCACGCCCTGCGAGGGATCGAGGACGCCTCGCTGCTGGTGACGATCGTGCTGGGCAAGGGCTGAGTTGCCCTCCGCATGCCTCGATTCCAAGTCCGACGGGGAGGGCACCCGGTTACTCGACGGGCAGGGAATGGGGTCGCTCAACGAGGCATCGGCCCGCCGAACCAGGCAGATCATGCAAGGACGGGGGGCAATCGGGCCGTGAGGGCGTTCAAGACGCGGTGCGGCTCGACGACGAATCAGGGCTCGGCCGAGGCGGCGGGAAGCGGTCGGACTCCGGGAAGGACTCGCGGCCCGAATCCGTTTCAAAGACCGATCCCTCGGGTCACCTCATCGGGTCGAGCGTCCCGGCACCATCCAAATGCTCCTGAGCAGTTCATCCATTTCGGGATCGTGCCGCTGCAATTCCGACCGGACGAAGGGGTAGAAGTCGTTGGTGCCGAAGAATGCCTCGGTCGCCTCGGCGAAGTATTCCATCGGGTTGACCAGGGCATAGGCCCGCTCGTCCTTGCCGTTGATGTGGAGCACCGAGTCGTAGCGCCCCTCCTGCCTGGCCCGCTCGAAGACGCCCTTGATCGCGGCGTTGTCGAAGCCATCGTCGAGGAACCGGTGGTGGTAGCCGTGGGCCAGTTCGTGGAGCACCATCCAGGGCTGGGCCAGCGTCCAGTCGAGGAAGTTGCGGGCGTTGGCCACCTCGATGCACCCGGCCTTCTCCGGGTTCATGCCGTGCTCGCGGAGCCAATGGGCGTCGGGGTGGTAGGCCATGCAGGGGTGGTTCGGCTCGTCCTCCTCGACCCAGATGCGGATGAGCCGGAGCGTCTCGACAGCCTCGGCAGGCACCCGACGGATGATCTGATAAAGCTGGACGCGGAGCAGTTCCAGCGTCCGGGCGGCCAGTTCGGGATGGTCGCCCAGGAAGTCCTCGTGGACGAGCACGGTCCAGCCCTCGATGTCCCGAACCTCATAGCACGAGGTCGGGGGATAGCGAGGTGGTTCCTCCTGATCGTCGGCCTGGGCTGACATCACGAAGGGGACGAGGACGAGGCTGGCGACTCGAAGGGGGTGATCCATCCAACGGGGCATCGCAACGATCTCCTGGGAACAACGCAGGGACGGGCCGGGTTCGTGGTCGAGCACACAGGCGGGCATCATGCAAGCGGAATCGATGGCGGGATTGCCCACAAGGGGAATGATGCCCGCCCGAAAGGTCGGTGGCCGGTCCCGTGATCAAGGGGGGCGAACTGCTCGCGGCGGCGACGATGCCGAATTCGCTGGATTTCGAGAATCAAGGAGGGATCGAC